>NZ_SCMM01000019.1:0-77461 GCF_005503345.1 Ramlibacter sp. 2FC | reverse complement strand
CCCCCGCACCCCTGCGCCCCGCCATCGAGCGGGGCTTTTTTTTGCCTGCGCGCCCAGCGCCGGGCTGGCCCGTTTTAGCCGCTAAAAAAGTTCAGCTAAACACTTGCGCTATGTTGTATGTTGTAGTATGCTACACGCTACAACATACAACACCGGCCGAAAGGAGGCCCGATCATGGCAATCACGAAAGAGCAGATATTTGCGGTCGCCGACGAGCTGGACGCCGCCGGCCAGAACCCGACCCTGGCGAGCGTGCGCAAGCAGCTCGGCGGCGGGAGCTTCACGACCATTTCCGAGGCGATGAACGAATGGCGGGCACGCAAGGCCAGCCAGGCGGCCCCGATCCGCGAGCCGGCACCGGCGGCGATCACCGAGAAGCTGGCCGAGCTGGGCGGCGACTTGTGGGCCGTGGCCTTGGAAATGGCGAACAACCGGCTGGCCGCCGAGCGCGAGGCGCTGGAGGCCGTCCGGCAGGAAATGGAGGCAGCGCGCCAGGAGGCCGCAGAGCTGGCCGACCAGCTCACCGGCGAGCTGGACGAGGCCAAGGGCCGTATCGAGGCCCTGGAGGCCGCAGAGACCGACGCCAAGGGGGAAGCTGGGGCGCTACGCGAGAAGCTGGCAGCGGCCAGCGAGCGGTCGGCAACGGCCGAGGCCAGAGCCGGCGAGCTGCGCACGGAACTGGATCACGCCCACCAGGAGGCCCGCCAAGCCCGAGCGGAGCGCGACAAAGCCCAGGAGAAGGCCGCCGCGAGCGCCGACCAGGCGGAGGCCCTGCGGGCCGACCTGGCGGCCGCGAACAGCCGGGCAACGGAGATCGAGCGCCGGGCCGGCGAGCTGCGCGCCGACCTGGAGCGAGCCAACCAGGCCACCGACCAGGCGCGGGCGGCGCTGGCCGAGCAGCAGAAGGCCACCGAGGCGGCGGCCGGGCAGCTTGACCAGGTGCGGGGCGAGCTGGCAAAGGTGCAGGCCAAGGCCGAAGCCGAGCGCGAGGCGCACCAGGAGCAGCGCAAGGCAGCAGCGGCCGAAGCGCACCGCCAGGCCGAACGCTTGACGGCCACCCAGGCCGAGCGCGATGCCGCGCGCAAGGAGGCCAGCCAGGCCCGCGAGGACGCCGCGACCCTGCGCGGCCGGCTCGAAGCCCTGGAAACCGTCATGGCCCAGGAGAAGGGCAAGACGGGCGGCGCGAAAAAGACCTGATATTTCGGTCGGTTTTCAATAAAATCGAGGGTGTAACCTGGAACTACACATCCGGCCACGAGAGGAAAGCCGGCCTCGCGCATGCCGAGGTCGGCTTTTTTCTTGCTGGACTGGCAAGGAGGCCCATCTATTCCACATTTTGAAATGACCACACCGACGATAAGGAGCGCCCGATGAAACAGCGCCTCTTGGTCATGAACGGCCAACGCATCGTTCAGACCGAGCAAGAAGGGGCATGGGCCAACCAGAAGGTTGACAAGGCTGGCGCATTGAAGCCCGGCATCTACAACCTGTACATGGCCCAGCAGGCCGACAAGAAGCAGACCCATGACGGCGTGATCGTTCACGCCGACAACAACCAGGTGTACCAGCAGGTAGGCAAGAACTTTGTCATGCACGCCCGGTCAGATTTCGATAAAGTACCTGAAATCGGGAGCGCAAAGAGCATCAGCTACAGCGCGCAAGGCAAAGCAACCGTTGCCGCCGAGGCCCCGAAACTCACGCGAGGCCGGTCCCGATAGCTTTTAGCGGCTAAAAGGAGGGCCACGCCTTGAGACGACTCACACCCACCGCCGGCCGGGCAGACGCCCGCCGCATCCAGCCGGCATCCGCCGGCTTCGCAACAAGCACGACCAGCAGAACCGACGCCGCCGGCGACGGCCTGCTGGCCGCTGCCGAAGCCACAGAGGCCGAGCAGCAAGCGGCCCTGGAGGCCGCCCCGCTCGACCAGACCTACCAGGAAGCCCTTGCCCTGTACGTTCAGGCCAAGCACGACCAGGTGGAGCGCATCGAGGATCGGCTTGAAAACCTGATCGACCGTCAGCAGGCGCGCTTGCAGCAGACCCAGGCCAACCAGCCGGGCCTACTGTCCCGGCCTGGCGCGAAACGCGCTTGGCAGAACCAGCAGATGCAGCAGCAGGCGCGCTTGCAGTCCCTGCACGTGCGCCTGGAAGCCGTCCGCGAGATCAAGGAAGGCATGGGCCTGCACTCACCGAAGGTCGAAGAGCTGGCGACCCGCAAGATGCGCGCCGAGAAACCCGAGCTGGCGGCCGATTGGGATGCCATGCGCGAGGCGGCACGCCGGCACCAGGCGCTGCAACGCCGCGAAGAGCAGGAGCGAAAGCAGGCGCAGGCCCTGGAGCGACCAGGCCGGTCGCAGAGCTTGGGCCTCACGCGGCCCGTCTAAAACGAAAGCCCGGCACTGCCGGGCTTTTTCCTCGAGCCTCGCCGTTTCCGGCGATGCAGGCCCGCCGCTGGCGGCATCCTGCAGCACCGTCATTCCCGACGATGCAAGGGGCTGGCCAGCCTCGCCAGTTCCGGCGATGCCGCCGGCGCGGTCGACCATCGCCATTTCTGACGATGAGATCCCGCATCGCCATCTACAGCGATGCCCACAACGCGAGGGCGGCCGCGAAAACCGCCATGCCGGCCGCCACGATGTTCATGTACGACACGCGCCGCGCTTCGCGGATCGGCGCGGCGAGCTGCGCGGCGGCCGCTTCCAGCTCGCGCCGCACCGCCTCGGCGGCGGCCTTGCCGCCGTCCTGCATCCCCTTCGCCATCGCCTCTTTGGAGGCCGCCAGGGCCGCGTTGAGCGTCCTTTCGGCCTTCCCCTTGGCGTCATCCCCCCAACGGTGTGCGATGGCTTCCAGCTCTTCCTTGAAGCGATCCAGGATTTCTTGCTGCGCGGCCTGGCTGTCCTGCATCAGTCGGGTGTTGATCGTCTGGAGGATCAAGATCGGATCGTCGCGGCCAACGGCGATGCCGTGCTTGACCGCGATTTCCCGTATCAGCTCTTCGATCTTGTCATCGCTCGCCATCAGAGCACCGCCGCGTTGTCGAGCTGCTGGAAGAGTTGCGACTTCACGATCTTGAGCCGCTGCCGCGTCATGATCGTGAGCGCCGAGTCGGCCAGGGCCTCATCGAACGTCCGGCGCTCCTGGAGCATTTCCGAGAAGTCGCGGCCGTAGGTTTCTTCCTTGAGCGCCGGAATCTGGATGATGGCCGACACCCGCGCCTTGTTGTCGGTGTACGCCTTCATCTTCTCGAAGCCCTTGCCTTCGTGCTCGATTGGCCCCCAATACGGGTTCAGCCACACCACGAACACGCATTCGGCCGGGAATTGCCGGGCCAGCGTGCTAAAGCCGTTCAGGGTGTCCAGGAAGGCTTGCCCGCCGGTGACGACCGTATGCACCACCAGTTCGTGCCCCATGTCCTGGAGCAGCGCCGGAACCTGGTTGCCGATCAAGTAGCTGGACAGCGGCACGAACGAGCTGGCCCCGTTGTCGATGATGACGTCGCCCTTGGTCGAGGCGATTTGCTCCACCAGGGCATCGAAGTTCCGGGTGTTGATCTCGTCGCCGTCCATGATGTTCAGGCGCTGCACGTTCAGGGCCTTGTAACCCTCAAACGTGCTGTTGACCGGATCGGTGTCGATGCAAAGCGGCGTCTGCCCCTTGCTCGCTTTGTACTGCGCAATGGTGGCCGCGATCATCGACTTGCCGACGCCGCCCTTGCCCTGCAAGACCATGTGAATTTTCGCCATTACAGTAAATCCTCTTTATTCGGTTTCGGGTTGTAGTTGAAGCCGGCGATCCCTGCCGACTCGGGTTTCTTCGGCTCGGGTGCCTTCGGCTTCCTCGCCTTCGACCCCCCTTCCTGTTGCGCCGGCTTCTCCCCTTTGGCCTGGTTGGCCGCCGGGGGAGGCACCGGCGCGGGTGCTGCTGGTGCGGCCTTGATGTACCGCTGGACGTGCTTGCGGAACGTCTCGTAGCTGCACTTGACCCGGCCGATCTCGCGCATGTCCTCGTAGATCGTCGTCACTGCATAGCCAGCATCCATCGCGGCTTTCACGTCCACGCGCACGGCCAGGAATGCAACGGCCGTCGCGTCCTGTCGGCGCTTCTTGGCGGCCCGTTTCTCGATCCGCGCGGCCAGCTCTTGGGGGTAGCTGCTTTCTGCCATCGCCTCGCTTCCGTGGTTTGTAAATAGCCGTCATTTTCATGTATCGACCCGTGGAAAGTCTATGTAAAGCGCGTGGATAGCAGCTTGACACCGCTGCATCTAGCGCGCTTTCCGGGCATTGTACGCCTTCATTCGATATATCCGCCATCTTTTCGCGCTAAATGCAGACAGATGCGAAGGTTTCGGTATAGACTTTCCTTGGTGTTATCAACGCCGTAAGGCGGGCAGGATGTGCGAAGTTAGCTAACCGGCGGGCCGGTTATCTATCTTCGCTGTCCCTTATTCGCGCCTGCGGCACTCAACGGGCATCCTGCTCTGCGAGGCTGCCGGCTACCGCCGGCCAAGAAGCGAGAGACGAACGACATGGGCTACATCAATCCGCTGCTGGAGCTTCCAGCAGGCCGCGAACTCCAGGCGCTTCCGGTTGCCGACCGGCAGCGCCTTGCCCGCGTGCTGCGCGAGCTGCGCACGCAGGCCAACGACGAGGCGGAAAAGGCATGGGCACGCCGCAAGGGGCCGATGGCCGCCTACTGGCGAGCCGTGGCGACCTACGCGCGACACACGGCGCACGCGCTCAAGGGGTAGCGACATGGAAGCCGACGAACAGCCGACCGCGAAGCGGCGGCAGCACCTACGGGTGCCGGTGTTCCCCGACGAGAAGGAACAGATCGAGGCGAACGCCAAGAGGGCCGGGGTCAGCGTGGCGCGCTACCTGCGCGACGTGGGCCAGGGCTACCAGATCAGGGGCGTCATGGATTACGAGTACGTGCGCGAGCTGGTGCGGGTGAATGGCGACCTCGGCCGGCTGGGCGGTTTGCTCAAGCTATGGCTCACCGACGACCCGCGCACGGCCCGCTTCGGAGACGCCACGATCCTTGCCCTGCTGGGCCGGATCGAAGCCACCCAGGACGAAATGAGCCGACTCATGAAGTCCGTGGTGCAGCCGAGGGCCGAGCCTTGAGCTTTTTAGCGGCTAAAAAGCCAGGGGCTGGCCGATGATCGCCAAGCACGTACCCATGCGCTCGCTGGGCAAGTCCGACTTCGCCGGCCTGGTGAACTACGTCACCGACGCGCAGAGCAAGGATCACCGGCTGGGCCAGGTGCAGATCACGAACTGCGATGCCGTGTCCGTGCAGGACGCCATCACCGAGGTTCTGGCGACCCAGCACACGAACACGCGGGCCAAGGGCGACAAGACCTATCACCTGATCGTCAGCTTCCGGGCCGGCGAGCAGCCCAGCGCCGACACCCTGCGGGCGATTGAGGAACGTATCTGCGCCGGGCTGGGTTACGGCGAACACCAGCGCGTCAGTGCCGTTCACAACGACACCGACAACCTGCACATCCACATCGCCATCAACAAGATTCACCCGACCCGGAACACGATGCACGAGCCGTACTACTCGCATCGGGCGCTGGCCGAGCTTTGCACGGCCCTGGAGCGCGACTACGGGCTGGAGCGGGACAACCACGAACCACGCCAGCGCGGTGCCGAGGGCAGGGCGGCCGACATGGAGCAGCACGCGGGCGTGGAAAGCCTGGTCGGCTGGATCAAGCGGGAATGCCTGGACGAGATCAAGGGCGCGCAGTCCTGGCAGGAGCTGCACCAGGTCATGCGCGACAACGGCCTGGAACTGCGCGAGCGTGCGAACGGCCTGGTGATCGAGGCCGGCGACGGAACGATGGTCAAGGCGAGCACCCTAGCCCGCGACCTTTCCAAGCCGAAGCTGGAGGCGCGGCTTGGCCCGTTCGAGGCTTCGCCCGAACGGCAGACACGAACCAAAGCGAAGCGGCAGTACCAGAAAGACCCGATCCGCTTGCGCGTGAACACGGTCGAGCTGTACGCCCGGTACAAGGCCGAGCAGCAGACCTTGACCGCGACACGTGGGCAGGCGCTGGAGCAGGCCCGCCGGCGCAAGGATCGGCTGGTCGAGGCCGCGAAGCGTTCCGGCCGCCTGCGCCGCGCGACGATCAAGGTGATCGGCGAGAGCGGCCCGAACAAGAAGCTGCTGTATGCCCAGGCCAGCAAGGCCCTGCGCGACGAAATCCAGGCGATCAACAAGCAGTACCAGCAAGACCGCCAGGCCCTCTACGACAGCCACAGCCGCCGCACGTGGGCCGACTGGCTCAAGAAGGAAGCGACCCACGGCAACGCGGAGGCGTTGACCGCCCTGCGCGCCCGCGAGGCGGCGCAGGGCTTGAAAGGCAACACCATCCAGGGCCGGGGCGATCCGCGCCCCGGCCATGCCCCGGTGACGGACAACATCACCAAGAAGGGCACCATCATCTTCCGCGCCGGCCTGACGGCCGTTCGGGACGATGGCGACAAGCTGCAAGTCTCGCGCGAGGCCACGCGCGAGGGCTTGCAAGAAGCTCTACGGCTGGCGATGGAACGCTACGGCAGCCGCATCACCGTCAACGGCACCACGCAGTTTCAGGCGCAGATCATTCGCGCGGCCGTTGATTCCCAGCTACCCATCACGTTCGCCGATCCGGCCCTGGAGAGCCGGCGGCTTGCGCTATTGAAGAAGGAGAACACCCATGAGCGACCCGACCGAACCGAGCGAGCCGACCAGCGACCCGCAGAGCATCGAGGACGAGCTGGACGCGGCCCTGGCGGCCCTGGACAGCGCGCCGCTACCCACGACGACGCTGCCCGACCCATCGCCGTCGCCCGAGCAGGCTTCGGGCGACCAGGTGGCGGGCGAGCCGGCACCGCCGGCGTTCACGCCGGAGCCGTCCACCGGAAGCCCGACATTGGACGCATTGGACGAGTCCCGCCGCCCCAAAGCCAGCACCGTTTGCGAACACTGTCCCAACTCGGTGTGGTTCGCATCGCCGGCGGAAGTGAAGTGCTATTGCCGCGTGATGTTCCTCGTCACCTGGAGCAGCAAGGAACCCAACCAGATCACCAACTGCGACGGGATATTTCTCGGCCAGGATCAGGAGTAGCAGCGGCCCCGCCGGGCCTCGCGGCGGCGGATAAATACATCGCCGAACGCGAGTCGAAACGCTCGAAAGGTTTCGATATACCGAAGCACGCGCGATATACTGCCGGTGAAGGTGGCCTTGCTTTCGAGGGTGTCCGCAACATCGAGGGCCAGGCGCTGGCCCTGTTGAAACGAGGCGATGAGGTCATGGTGATGCCCATTGACCAGGCCACGGCCCGGCGCATGTCGCGCATCGCGGTCGGCGATGCCGTGACGATCACGCCAAAAGGCTCCATCAAAACGTCGAAAGGTAGGAGTAGATGAAAATAAAGATGAACAACGCCGTGGGGCCGCAGGTTCGCAGCGCGAAGCCGAAGCCCAGCAAGTTGCTGCCGATCCTCGGCGGGGTGTCCCTGGTCGGCGGCCTCCAGGCCGCGACACAGTTCTTCGCCTACACGTTCCAGTATCACGCGAGCCTCGGGGCCAACCTCGGGCACGTGTACGCGCCCTGGTCGATCCTGAACTGGTCGGCGAAGTGGTACAGCCAGTACCCCGACGAGATCATGCGGGCCGGCAGCATCGGCATGGTGACTGCCACCGTGGGCCTGCTGGGTGTGGCCGTGGCGAAAGTCGTCACGTCCAACAGCTCGAAGGCGAACGAATACCTGCACGGTTCGGCCCGCTGGGCCGAAAAGAAGGACATTCAGGCGGCCGGCCTGCTGCCGCGCGAGCGGAACGTCCTGGAGATCGTGACCGGCAAGGACGCACCCACCGCCACCGGCGTCTATGTCGGCGGCTGGCAGGACAAGGACGGCAATTTCTACTACCTGCGGCACAGCGGCCCCGAGCACGTGCTGACCTACGCGCCGACGCGAAGCGGCAAGGGCGTCGGCCTGGTGGTGCCGACGCTGCTTTCGTGGGGCGCAAGCAGCGTCATCACCGACTTGAAGGGCGAGTTGTGGGCGCTGACCGCCGGCTGGCGGCAGAAGCACGCGAAGAACAAGGTGCTGCGCTTCGAGCCGGCCAGCAGCTCGGGCGGCGTGTGCTGGAACCCGCTGGACGAAATCCGCGTCGGCACCGAGGCCGAAGTCGGCGACGTGCAGAACCTAGCAACTTTGATAGTTGACCCGGACGGCAAGGGCCTGGATTCCCACTGGCAAAAGACCGCCTTCGCGCTCCTGGTCGGCGTCATCCTGCACGCGCTCTACAAGGCCAGGAACGACGGCGGCACGGCCACGCTGCCATCGGTCGATGCCATGCTGGCCGACCCGAACCGGGACATTGGCGAGCTATGGATGGAAATGACCACCTACGGGCACGTGGACGGTCAGAACCACCACGCCATCGGATCGGCCGCCCGCGACATGATGGATCGGCCAGAGGAAGAAGCCGGATCGGTGCTGTCCACGGCCAAATCCTATTTGGCCCTGTACCGCGATCCAGTGGTGGCGCGCAGCGTGAGCCGGTCGGACTTCCGCATCAAAGACCTGATGCACTCCGACGACCCGGTGAGCCTGTACATCGTCACGCAGCCCAACGACAAGGCCCGCCTGCGGCCGCTGGTGCGCGTCATGGTGAACATGATCGTGCGCCTGCTGGCCGACAAGATGGACTTCGAGAACGGCCGGCCGGTGGCCCACTACAAGCACCGGCTGCTGATGATGCTGGACGAGTTCCCGAGCCTCGGGAAGCTCGAAATCATGCAAGAGTCGCTGGCCTTCGTCGCCGGCTACGGCATCAAGTGCTACCTGATTTGCCAGGACATTAACCAGCTCCGAAGCCGCGAGACGGGCTACGGCCACGACGAAAGCATCACGTCGAACTGCCACGTGCAGAACGCCTACCCGCCCAACCGCGTCGAGACAGCCGAACACCTGTCCCGACTGACCGGGCAGACCACCGTGGTGAAGGAGCAGATCACGACCAGCGGCCGCCGCACGGCGGCGATGCTGGGCCAGGTGTCGCGCACCTACCAGGAAGTGCAGCGCCCCTTGCTGACGCCCGATGAATGCCTGCGGATGCCGGGGCCGAAGAAGAACGACAAGGGCGAGATCGAGGAAGCCGGCGACATGGTGATCTACGTCGCGGGCTACCCCGCCATCTACGGCAAGCAGCCGCTGTACTTCAAAGACCCGGTGTTTCAGGCGCGGGCCTCGATCCCCGCGCCGAAGGCCACCGACCGGCTGCGCCAGGTTGTCGAGGCAGGGGAGGGCATCACGATATGAGCCGCATCCTGAAACGCATCACGAAAGGCGTAGCCGTCGCCGGCCTGGCCGCCCTGGTGCTGGCCGCCGGCAGCTATGCCGCCGGTGCCCGCATCAACACCACCAAGAGCATTCCGGTCGGCCTGTACTGGACGAGCAGCGCGCCGGTGGAGCGGGGCGCTTACGTGCTTTGGTGCCCGCCGAAGGTCGGCGTGTTCGATGACGCCAAGGAAAGGGGCTACATCGGGGCCGGGTTCTGCCCAGGCGACTACGGCTACATGATGAAGCGCGTTTTAGCCGCTAAAGACGATGCCGTATCGGTGGCCGATGACGGCGTGCGCGTCAATGGCGAGCTGCTGCCACATAGCAAGCCCATCCAGGCCGACAAGTCCGGTCGGCCCTTGCCGCGCTTCCAGGCCAGCACCTACACGCTGGGCAATGCCGAGCTGCTGCTTATGTCGGACGTGAGCGACACGTCTTTCGACGGCCGCTACTTCGGCCCGATCAATCGTTCTCAAGTTCAGACCGTGATCCGTCCGGTCATCACCTGGTAGGGGAGGAAACCACCATGCGACTGTTCATCGCGGAAAAACCATCCGTCGCAAAAGCCATCGCCGGCGAGCTGGGCATCACCGGCAAGGGCGACGGCTTCATCGAGTGCGGCGGCGACAAAGTGACCTGGTGCTTTGGGCACATGCTGGAGCAGGCCGACCCGGACGAGTACACGCCCGATGACGTGCCGACCGGCAAATCAGGCAAGAAGCTATGGCGCGTCGATGAGCTGCCCATCATCCCGCAGACGTGGGTTCTTCACCCGAAGGACGATGCCAAGAAGCAGCTCGCCGTGATCGGCAAGCTGCTGAAAGAAGCCAAGGAGATCGTCAACGCCGGCGACCCCGACCGTGAAGGCCAGTTGCTGGTCGATGAAGTGCTGGAGCACTTCAAGAGCAGCAAGCCGGCGCGCCGCTTTTGGGTGTCTGCCCAGGATTCGGTTTCCGTCAAGCGCGGCCTGGCCGCCTTGAAGGAAAACACCACGTACAAGGGCTGGGCCGATGCCGCACGCGGGCGGCAGCGGGCCGACTGGCTGATCGGCATGAACCTAAGTCGCGCCTACACCCTGCGGGCGCAGCGCGGCGGTTCGCGCGCCCTGCTGACCGTGGGCCGCGTGCAGACCCCGACGCTCGCGCTTGTTGTCGGCCGCGACCGCGAGATCGAGGCGTTCAAGCCGGTGCCGTACCACACCATCAAGGCCGTGGTCGAGCACGCCGGCGGCAGCTTCGCCGCCGCCTGGAAAGCGAAGGAAGATCAAGCCGGCCTGGACAGCGAAGGCCGCCTTGTTGATACCGCCGTCGCGGATGCCCTGGTGGCCGCCGTCAAGGGCCAGCCGGGCACCATCGCCACCTACAAGCAGGAAGCCAAGAAGAAGAACCAGCCGCTGGCCTTCGCGCTGTCCGACATTACCGCGCTGGCGTCCGCGCGCTACGGGTACAGCGCCGAGGACGTGCTGAACACCTGCCAGGCGCTCTACGAGACGCACAAGCTGACCAGCTACCCGCGCACCGACTGCGCCTACCTGCCGGAGTCGCAGCACGCCGACGCGCCGCGCGTCCTGGAGGCCGTCAAGCACGTGAACCCCGAGCTGGCCGGCCTGGTCGATGCTGCCGACCCGCGCATCAAGTCCAAGACGTGGGACGACTCGAAGATCACCGCCCACCACGGCATCGTGCCGACCATGCAGAAAGGCAGCAAGGCCGGCTTGAGCGAGCGCGAGCGCAACATCTACGAGCTGATCGTCCGCGCCTACCTGGCGCAGTTCTACCCGCTGCACGAGTACATGCAAACCACGGTCGGCGTGGAGATCGCCGGCGAGAACTTCGCCGCGTCCGGCAAGGTGGTCACGCGCAACGGCTGGCGTGACGTGTTCGAGCAGGCCGACGAAGAGGACGCCAAGGAAGGCGACGACGAGAACGGCGCGCAGACCCTGCCACCGATGAAGCAAGGCGACGGTGTGACCTGCACCGAGGCCACCCGACGCGATGCGAAAACCAAGCCGCCGGCGCGCTTCACCGAGGGCACGCTGATTCGCGCGATGGAGAACATCCACAAGTTCGTGAGCGACCCGGAGCACAAGAAGATGCTGCGCGAAGGCGATGGCATCGGCACGTCCGCCACGCGCGCATCCATCATTTCCGAGCTGAAACGCCGCGAGTTCCTGGAAACCAAGGGCAAGCAGATCGTCAGCACGACGCTGGGCCGCAGCGTCATCGACGCGCTGCCCGAGGTGGTGCGAAGCCCGGTGCTGACCGCCCTTTACGAACGCATGTTGAAGGGCGTCGAGCTGGGCACGGCGGCCCTGGACGCCTTCATTACGAAGCAAGAGGCGTTCATCCGCGACCAGGTGGCGAAGGCCAACAGCGGAGCCGTGAGCATCGCCGGCGGCAAGGAAGCCACGCCGGTTTCGTCCCTGCACAAGTGCATGGCTTGCGGCAATGGCTTGTCGCGCAGGCCGGCCAAGCGCAAGGGGCAATTCTGGTGGGGATGCAGCAACTTCCCCACGTGCAAGCAGACCTATCCCGACCTGAAAGGCCGGCCCGACTACAGCAAGGGCCGCAATGGCCCAGCCGAGTAACCACCAAGACGAAGGAGCATGACCATGAACCAGCAAAACACCACCCAGGCCGATGACGTGCTGCCCGAGCTGCCCGCCATTGACGACAACGCGGCCGCCGCCGGCGCGCTGCGCGAGAAGCTGGCCGACGCGGCGACGCCCGGCTACCAGGCCGAGTTCGACCCCGAGGAAGCCGAGCGCGCCGGCGCGTTCGTGGAGGACGCATTGAGCGAGCAGGACGCCGCAGAGAGCGGCGACGACCTGGCGGCCCTGGCCTCGCAGGGCGACGACCAGGCCCCGGCCTTCATCACCGAAGGCGGCCCGAGCGACGACCTTCCGCCCTTCGTCAATACGACCAACATCCGCGAGCTGTACGACTGGAAGCCGGGCGAATCGCTGGACGAGGCCATCGCGCGCAAGAAGGCGCAGGAGGGCTAACCCATGCCGATCAACCAGGCCGAGGCGCAAGCCGTCACCCTGGCGTTCGTCCGAGACTATCCCGGCGCGCTGGAGCTGGCCTATCGGTTCCGCGACAACACCGGCGAGCTGTACGGCCACCGGGCAGCAGAAGTCCCGGCAGACCTCAAGGGCGGCTATGTCCCGAAGGAGACGATCCACAACGGCCGGGCCTACCGTGGCCGCGTGGACGTGCCCCTGGCGAACATGGACGACGCCGCCGACCTGGTGCTGACGCTGCGGCATGAAGTGCTGGGCCACTACGGGGCCAACACCTTCAAGCCGGCCGAGAAACGCGCCCTGCTGGACGGCCTGATCGCCGCCCGCGAGGAACCGAGCCTGAAACCACGCTGGGAGGACATCAACCGCCGCTATGCCGGCGCTTCGATGGACGTGCGCGCGGAAGAGGTTTGGGCGCTGCATTGCGAAAGCATCGCGCCCGGCCAGCACGCGGGCCAGGCCCAGGTGCTGGAGCGCGGCCAGCAGTCATTCATGGAAACCTGCATCGCCCGCGTGCGGCCCATGCAAGTCGCCGACCTGCACAACATCGTGTGCATGGTCGCGGATGGCCTTCACGACCGTTCCAGGACGCAGCAGACCTTTCCGCAGATCAACGAACTATTCCGAAGGGATGAAGCAATGGAACCCAAGAAGCCATTTCATGAAGTCGTTGCCGAAAAACTGATCGAGCAGCTCAAGGCAGGCACCGCGCCGTGGCAACGGCCGTGGGAGCCTGGCGAGCCGAACGCCTACCTGCCGATGAACCCGACCACCGGCAAGCGGTACAAGGGCATCAACGCCATTCACTTGATGGCCCAGGGCCGCAGCGATGGCCGTTGGATGACCTACAAGCAGGCCGCCGCCGTGGGCGCGCAGGTTCGCAAGGGCGAGAAGGGAACGCCTGTCCAATACTGGAAGTTCAGCGAGGAACAGAACAAGGTCGATGAGAGCGGCCGGCCCGTTCTCAACGCGAAGGGCGAGCCGGTCAAGGAAACCGTGCAGCTCGAACGCCCGCGCGTGTTCTTCGCCACGGTGTTCAACGCCGAGCAGATCGACGGCCTGCCGCCGATCCAGAAGAAGGAACAGACCTGGAGCGCCGTCGAGCGCGCCGAGCACATCCTGAAAGCGTCCGGTGCGTCGATCACGCACGCGCCTGGTGATCGCGCGTTCTACCGGCCCGCGACCGACAGCATCCACCTTCCCGACCGGGGCCAGTTCCCCACCGCCGACAACTACTACGCGACCGCCCTGCATGAGCTGGGCCACTGGACGGGCCACCCGTCCCGCCTTGACCGCGACCTGGCCCATCCCTTCGGTTCCGAGGGGTACGCCAAGGAAGAGCTGCGCGCCGAGATCGCTTCCATGATCGTCGGCGACGAGCTGGGCATCGGCCACGATCCGGGCCAGCACGCCGCCTATGTCGGTTCCTGGATCAAGGCCCTGCAAGACGAGCCGCTGGAAGTGTTCCGCGCCGCTGCCGACGCCGAGAAGATTCACGACTACGTGCTGGCCTTCGAGCAGAAGCAGGTTCAGGAACAAGAGCAGGCCCAGGTGCAGCAGCCCGAGCAGCACTACTCCGATTTGACGCTCCAGGCCCTGGTCGAAAAACACGGCTGGGAGGTTGCCTACAGCGGCTTGCAAGAGCCTGGCCGTGTGGATTCCGTCCATCGCACCTTTGAAGGTGTCGGGCCGCTGGGCACCATGACCACCCCGAACGGCGAGCGGCGCTTGTCGGCCGGCTACCACGACGACGCCGAGCGCCGGCGCTACGTCACGTTGAAGCTGGGCGACCAGGTGATCGGCGATGCCGATGGCCGCGACCAGAAGCCGGAAGAGATCGCCCGCCAGATCAACGCCAAGGCCGAGCAGTACGCCGACGAGCGGCGCGTCAAGAACGGCCTGGAGCCGATCTACAGCATCGCCTCGCAGCAGGCCGAGGCCCAGCAGCTCAATGATGAGCTGCGCGAGCACGGCCAGGAGATCGTTTCTCACCTGGACGCGCAATCGCGGTGGGCGGATGGCGAGCGCATCTTTGCCTTCCACGAACAAGACGAACAACCGCACCAGGTCAGAAGCCTGGCCGAGCTGGAGAGCTACGCGCCCGATCAACTGCTGGCCCTGCCGGCGCTGGCCCAGGAGCAAGAGGCAAAGCCCTTGTCCGTGGCCGAACGCACGGCCGAGCAGCACGAGGCCATGAAGGCTGCCGACGATGCTTTCCAGCGCGAGCTGGTGCGCGCCTATGGCGAGAACAACGCCGGCGATGCCCGCTACAAGACCCAGCACGACGATGAGGCCGTGCAGAAGGCCGGCGATGCCTTCGTGGCCGCGTCGAACGCCTGGCGTGAGGCCGTGCGCGATGCCCGTCAAACCGTTGCGAGTCAGGAGGCCACGATGCAAGTACCCCAGCAGACCGACCAGGCCGAAGCCTGGATGTTGAAGCACGTCGAGCTGGGCACGGTGGGCCGTGCGCTCGAAGGCGCGACCCTGGAGCAGATCGACCGCGCCCTGGACGTGCTGGATCGCATGCAGCCGATGAACACGCAAAACGAGTTCTGGACGCGGCACGAGCTGCCCTACGACCTGGAGCCGCTGGAAGCGAAGATCAACGACGCAATAGATCACCTGGTCGAAGAGCGCCGGCCGGATGCCGTAGTCGCTGCAACGCGGCTTGACCTGGCAACCGGCAACACCAATTCACGCGAGCGCGACCGCCAAGCCTTCCACCTGGCGGCCGACGATGCGCTGGGCTTCCCCCTGCCCCACGACTGGACGGGTGAAGTGCGGGTTGTCGGCGTGGTCGAGCGTGACGGCGAGACGCGGGCCGCCGACCTGGCCACGGAGACGCCGGAGGCGTACCACCTGTACGCCCGGAAGGGCGAAGCGCAGTTCGGCGAGGATGCCTTTGCCTACCTCACCGCCACCCGCACGCTGGGCGAGGCCGACGAGCTGGCCGACCGCCTGGCGCTGATCGACGCCAATTCGCAGACGGACGAGTACGAGAAGGCGACCCGGCTTGCCCGCGTGCAAGAGGATCGCGTCCGCCGCGACCCGAACAGCACCGACGAGGACATTTCAGCGGCTAAAGAAGCCCGGAAGGCGCTGGAGGCCAAAGCGTTCGTCGCGGCCGAGGAAGCCAAGAACTCCCAGCGGGTCGATGACGAGCGCGGCGACTCCGTGGAGCACCAGGCACCGCAGGAACAGCGCGTGGCTGCGGCCGACCAGCAGCCGGCCCAGGCCAGCCAGGCAACCGAACGGCAGTACATCAGCGTGCCGTTCAAAGAGAAGGACGAGGCCAAGCAGCTCGGAGCGCGCTGGGATCGCAAGGAACAGTCCTGGTACGTGCCGGCGGGAGTGGATGCGGCCCCCTTCGCCAAATGGTCGCAGGGAGCCGCTACGCCGGCCGTAGAGGCCAAGCCGACCCAGCAGGCACCCGAGGCCCAGGACGGCGGCCAGAAGGCCGCACAGGCCGTCCAGCAGGCCCGGCAGTACCTTGCCGTGCCCTACGAGCAGCGCAACGCCGCCAAGGCCGCCGGCGCGCTTTGGGACAAGGCCGCGAAGTCCTGGTATGCCGGCCCTCGCGCCGACATGGCGAAGCTGGAACAGTGGAAGCCCGAGAACGTGCAGGCCCAGCAGGGGCCAGCGATGACGCCAAGGGAAGAGTTCGCCGAGGCCATGCGCAGCGCCGGCCTGTTCACCGGCAGCAACGCCCAGGGCGATCACCCGATCATGGACGGCAAGCGGCATCGCGTGCCGGTCGAGGGCGGCAAGAAGGGCACGCTCGATGGCTTCTATGTCGGCCACCTGGACGGCCACCCGGCCGGCCGGATCATCAACAACAAGACCGGCACGGACATTACCTGGAAGAGCAAGGGCTACGCCTTGAGCGACCAGGAGAAGGCCAAGCTCCAGGCCGAGGCGGCCGAGAAGCTGGCCCAGCGTGCCGCCGAGCAAGACAAGCTCCAGGAAGCCACCGCGCAGCGCGTCGGCCGCCAGATGCCCGACCTGGTGCCGGTCGAGCAGCCGACGCCCTACCTGCAAGCCAAGGGCATCGAGGCCCACGCCGGCGTGTTCACCGACCGCGAGGGCCAGAAAACCTACATCCCCGCCTTCGACGTGGACGGCAAGCAGTGGACGATGCAGTACATCCAGGAGGACGGCACCAAGCGGTTCGCCAAGGACAGCAAGAAGGAAGGATGCTTCCACCCGGTCGGCGGCATGGATGCGCTGGCCGCAGCGCCGGCGCTGGTGATCGCCGAGGGCTATGCCACGGCCGCGAGCCTGGCCGAAGGGCTGGGGCATGCCACCGTGGCCGCGTTCGACTCGGGCAACCTGCCGCACGTGGCCCGCGCCCTGCGCGAGAAGTTCCCCGACAAGCCCATCGTGATCGCCGGCGACGACGACAAGGCCCAGGAGATCGAGCGCGGCCACAACCCCGGCCGCGCCAAGGCCGAGGAAGCCGCGAAGGCCGTAGGCGGCAAGGCCATCTTCCCGATCTTCGCGCCGGGCGAGCAGCAGGCGAACCCCAAGGGCTTCACCGACTTCAACGACCTGGCGAACAAGAGCGAGCTGGGCCGCGACGGCCTCAAGCGCCAGGTCGGCGCAGCCGTGGGCCAGGTGCTGATCGAGGAAGGCCGCCGACAGCAGCAGGAGCAGCGCCAGGAGCGTGCGGAGAAGCAACAGCAGCAGCCGGAACGCCCGCGCCGCGCGGCACGCATCGGCTAAAGTCCCGGAGGGCTGCAACCACACGCGCGGTTTCCTCCCTCCCTGGCCGCCGGCAGTCATCGCCGCCTCGCACCCCGAGGCGGCTTTTTTTTGCTCGAGCATCGCCGCATCCGACGATGCCACCAGGCCCGCGCACGTCGAGCTGCAGCATCGCCATTTCCGGCGATGCACGCCGGCGCGGTCGACCATCGCCAGTTCCGACGATGGCGGCCGCCCTGCCCGCCTGGATCTCGCATCGCCATTTCGGGGTCTCCTCGTTTTCAGTGCAATAAGTGACGGTACGCAAAGCTAGCACTGGCGCGGGGGTGGTCTGGGTAGACCGTTGATTTCATTGACTTTCCTGTTCGCTTTGTAAACGGGTATGGTGGCCTCCCACTTTTGAGGTTCACGATGCAGGGTTGGCACACAACGTTTTTGGGGATGCGTGGGCTCCCCCGCGATATCAGCGACTTCGAGATGAAGGCATTTTTCACCTTCGATGGTGCCGAGCGCGACGCAATCAATGCACGCCGAGGTGATTCCCACAAGCTTGGTCTGGCGCTCCATATTGGTTTCCTGCGCATGAGTGGGCGTTTGCTCGGTGCCTTTCGGGTAATTCCAGTAGCCTTGTGGCGCCACCTTGGCAACGAGCTTGGCATTGCAGCACCAGAAGTCGCCTCGCTGAGAGCCATGTATGAACGCGGGCGCACGCTATTCGATCACCAACAAGTAGCCTGCACGGTCCTTGGATTCCAGTGGATGAGCGAGCACCAGCGCCGCTCACTGGTACGTGAACTGCGCGACGAAGTGGCGCGCTGCGCCGACCGCGATCAGCTACTCGTGCGGGCGCGTCAATGGCTGTACAAGAACAAGCTGGTGATCGTGCACGAGCGGGCAATTCGGACACTGATTGCGGCGGCACTTGCCCAGCTTGAAGTTGAAACAGGCACCGCCATCGCCGCCAGCGTTGATCCAGCAACACTTGATCGCTGGCGAGCCTCAGTTTCAGAGCTGCGCCCAGATGGACAAACCCAGCAGAGTTGGCTATGGGCTGCACCGGCGAAACACTCAACCCGCCAAATCAGCGAGGTACTGGAGCGCATCGACCTGCTTTACACGCTGGACGTTCATAAGCACCTGGCAGACATCCCCGATCTCATCTTGCGCCGCTACGCGCGCCGACTTGTCTCCAGGCCGCCCTCAGCCGGAGCCAAGATCAAAGAGCCAGCGCGCACCGTGGAGGTCGCATGCTTTCTTCGGTATTGCCTGTTCACCACCACAGACCAGTTGATCCTTATGGTGCAGCGCCGGATCGCCGATCTGTGGCGTCAGGCTGCCGCCGATGTCCCCGCTACCGTCAATTGGGCCGCAATGTACAAAACGCTGCTCGGCGAACTTGTTGCCTTGAGCGCGCAAGGTGCGGTGCCAGATGCTGAGTTGCGTGCCCGTCTTGAAGCCTTGATCACCGAAACCCAGAAACGCAAACCACCGAGCAGGGCCTCCCTGGTCCGCGAGGGATTGATTGATGGAATTCGCCCCGTGCGGTCGTTGCTCGTCGCCATTGCAAAGCTGCCCTGGCAGGCCACCGGCGAGCATCCTGCCATCGAGTACCTTGCCAAGCTGCAAGCTTTATATCTCAAAGGATCCAGAAAGCTGCCAGTTGAAGTGGTGGCACCAAGTCTGGGAATGATCTGGCAGGTTTCGATCTCCAGCCCAGACCGGGAACGGGCGTTTCAGGCGTTGGAGGTGGCCACCCTGTTTGCCCTGCGCCGCGCGGTGCGCAATGGCTCGGTCTGGATTGAGCACAGCCTGAGCTTTCGGGGTCGTGCGCGCTTGTTCTTCACGGACGAGCGTTGGCAGGCAGAGTCCAAGAAACACTATGCCCGTCTATCGTTACCCAGCAAGGCTGCCACTTTCTTGAAGCCTTTGCTGGCCAGAGTAACTGCCGGTGTCGATGCGGTGGCCGCTGCAGCCCGCAGTGGCGTACTGCGCGTGGATGATGAACTCCATTTGTCGCCATTGCCCGCAGAGGACGAAGACCCAGAAGTGACCAAGCTGCGCGCGGCTTTGGATCACCGCATCGGTGAGGTTCAATTGCCGGAAGTGATTCTGGCCGTTGACGCCCAGGTGCGCTTTAGCTGGATCATGCTCGGACGTGAGCCGCGCTCTACCGACGAGCTGCTGATGGTCTATGCCGGCATCATGGCCCACGGCACCAGTCTGACTGCGGTCGAATGCGCGCGCATGATTCCGCAATTGTCTGCCACCAGCATTCGCCAGGCCATGCGCTGGGCGCGGGACGAACGGCGTCTGAGCCAGGCCTGCCAGGCTGTGCTGGAATTCATGCAGCGACACCCGATTGCCGCCACCTGGGGGCGGTCCGATTTGGCATCTTCTGACATGATGAGCATGGAGACCACCAAACGGGTGTGGCAAGCCCGGCTTGATCCTCGGCGCAACACACCTTCCATTGGAATCTACTCCCATGTAAAAGACCGGTGGGGCATCTTCCATGCGCAGCCCTTTGTGCTCAATGAGCGCCAGGCGGGCGTGGCCATTGAAGGTGTCATCCGCCAAGAAAAGCTGGAGACCAGCCAGCTTGCTGTGGATACCCATGGCTACACCGACTTTGCCATGTCACATGCCCGTTTGCTTGGTTTTGATCTTTGCCCGCGGTTGAAGGAACTCAAACAGCGCCACCTCTTTGTGCCACGCGGCACCAAAGTGCCCGCAGAAATCGCTGCGGTGTGCGAAGCCAATGTCGACGTCGCTTTGATCGAAAAGCATTGGGATAGTCTGGTGCACCTGGCAGCCTCGGTCATGAGCGGACATGCCAGTGCGGTGGCAGCTCTTGCGCGGTTCGGTTCTGCCGCCCAGGGCGATCCAATCTATGAGGCTGGCGTGCAATTGGGGCGGTTGCTGCGTACGGCGTTTTTGGCTGACTACTTTGTCAAGGACGCTTTCAGGAACGAGTTGCGCCGGGTGCTCAATCGGGGCGAGGCTGTTAACGCCCTCAAGCGCGCCATTTATACCGGCCGGATCAGCCCGGCGCAGGCCAAACGTGTCGATGAAATGCAGGCTGTGGCCGATGCGTTGAGCCTGATGGCCAACATCGTGATGGCGTGGAATACCTCACAGATGCAGGCGGTCCTGGATCGCTGGTCGAACCGCCGCCAGGTCATTCCACCGGAACTGATCGGGAAGATTGCGCCCACCAGGCTGGAGAGCATCAACTTGCGGGGTGTGTTTCGCTTCCCGGTTGACCGCTATGCTGACCAAATCCTGCCTTCGCGGCCAAATGCATCGATAACTGGCACCAATGGATGAAACCGACCACGGTTTGACGCCACGAATCGCAGATTTGAAAGTGAACAGGAAAGTCAATGAAATCAACGATCTACCAACACCACCTCCGCGCCAGTGCTAGCTTTTCGTACCGTCACTTATTGCACTGAAAACGAGGAGACCCCGTGGAGCACTACCTCAATCACGATCGATGCATCGCTGCCACGATGAGGGCGCTGGGCTACCCTGGTCGTGGGACGTTGACCGCCTGGGTTCGTGACGCGCTTCCTGAGACCAGGAAAGCCATGGTTTGGAGGGCTGGCCGCCCAAGGTATCCCGAGGCATTGAAGCAGGCTGGAGTCATAGAGCTTTGCACTCGCCGCGAAAGTGCGCAAGCCGTGGCCGAAAAATTAGGTGTGTGCAGGCCGACGTTGTACAACTGGAAAAACCAGCTACTCGGCCGCGAGGCCCCCGCGTCCATGAAGCACAGCAACAACTCACCGCCTGCGCCAGAGTGGGCGGAGCTCGAGCGCCAGCTCCAAGCGCTCCAGACCTAGTGCGGACCAACCAATGAGTCGAGAAGCAGCAGCCTTGAGCCGACCTTTCGGGATTACTGTCCTTGATCGGAAATGCCCTCGGTAGCAACGGTCGGATCAGATCCCGGCCAGTCCGCCACCGCATAGGACGACCTGCCCGCTGACGTAATCCGATTCTGGGATGCAGAACAGGTAGACAGCGCCGGCGCCTTCTTCGGGCGTTCCCGCGCGCCCGAGGGGAATCTGCTGCTGCAACCGCTCGAATAGATCTGCATTGACGCCGATGCGCAGATCGTGGCCGTCGATGGACTGCACTACATGCTCGGCAGTGCTGACCAGTAGCCGCGTCTTGATAAGCCCGAAGGCAACGCAGTTCACGGTGACATTCATGCGTCCCCACTCCTTGGCAAGTGTGCGGGTCATCCCATGGATGCCGGCCTTCGCCGCGGAGTACGCACTTTGCCCGGCATTCCCGGACATGCCCGCCGCGGAGGAGATGTTCACCACCTTGCGGACTTTGCGTTGTCCCGCCACAGATTCCTGCTTTACGAAGTCGCGGATGACGGGTTGAGCCGCGCGCAGGATTCGGAAAGGCGCGGTGAGGTGAACATCCAACATCGTTGCCCACTGCTCGTCCGAGACCTTCTGTATCACGTTGTCCCACGCATATCCTGCGTTGTTGACCACTATGTCGAGGCCAGAAAACTCGCGCACAGCTGTGCCGACGAAGCGTCCGGCGAATTCATCCGACGTCACGCTGCCTATGCATGCCACAGCCCGTCCCCCTGCGGCGCGAATCTGTTCGGCTACCTCTTGCGCCGGTTCTTCGTCAACGTCGTTAACGACCACCGATGCACCGTCAGCGGCAAGCTTCAATGCAATTTCTCGCCCGATCCCGCGCCCCGAGCCGGTGACCAGGGCCACCTTTCCATCCAATCTGCCGATCATTTCGATTCCTCACTACTTGTTGAATTTACGTATCAAGCCTGCAACAGGCATAGACCTCGGCGAGTTCGCCCTTGACAACCTTGCCGAGGGTATTGCGAGGAAATTCGCCTACCAGGACCACATCGTGAACGCGCTGGTGGCGCCCAACACGTTCGTTGATCCACGTCTTCAGTTCGTCGGCCCCGACCTCCCCCGAGGGCTTGAGCTTGACGAATGCGACGGGCGTTTCGCCCCACTTGGGATGCGACACGCCGACCACGGAACAATCCTGTACCGCCTGGTGTTCAAGCCCGACCGCCTCGATGTCGGCGGGATAGATGTTGAGGCCGCCGGAGATCAGCATGTCTTTTGAACGACCCTTTATCGTTACCCAGCCGTCTGCGTCAATGCTCCCCAGATCGCCAGTGCGCATGAATACATGGCCATCCGGAGATTTCCAAGCGACGGCCTCGTTCGACGCGGGGCGAGCTAGATAGCCCGTCATTGCAATGGCACATCGCCCGACCAGTTCCCCGATTTCGCCTTTGGGAAGCTCCTTGCCACACTCATCGACAACGCGAATCTCGCACGTCGGAATCGCGCGCCCCACAGAGCCGGGGTGGTCCTTCACCTGGTGCGGCTGTATCGCTGTGGCGACACCTTCTGTGAAGCCCCATAGCTCGCCCAGTCGTTCGCCGGTCATCTCCCGGGTGCGTCGCTTCAACTCCGAAGACATCGGCGCACCCGCGGTCACGATGAAGTCAAAGCATGACCAATCCGTCTCGCGCGCTGCCGGCAAGTCGATGAGCGCCTGCGCCATGGTCGGCACCATGAAGGCGAGCGTTGGACGGAAGCGCCGGATTTCCTCCAGGTAGCGCTGCGGATTGAAGCTCCCGGCAAGGTAAACAGCGCCTCCGGTAGCCAGTGCAGGAAGCAGCACCATGAAAGAACCGTTCGTGTGCGGGGGCGTCGTCAGCAGTAGCCGGCAACTTGACGAGCAACGAAAGACCGAAGCCAGGATCAGGGCCATTTGCGCCCGCGCCCGGTGGGAGTGCACGATGCCCTTTGGGGTGCCCGTCGTTCCAGACGAGTAAATGATCGTCGCGGGATCGTCAGGCCGCAGAACCACAGTCGACCTATCCGCTGAAGCGGCTGCGGCAGCCGCACCGATGTCCACGGTCCCTGCGAGAACGCCGTCCTCGCTACACACAATGCGGCATGGTTCGTTGGGGCCGATGCGCGGGATCACTGCTGCTGCAAGGTCGCCGTACGTCCTGCTTACCAGCAGGTGCGTCGCACGCGCATCGGCCAGCTGCGCATGAATGGCTTCAGGCCCGAGCATCGTGTTCAACGGCGCCGCCACCCCACCGGCCCGCAGCACACCGAATAGATGAATCCATGACCACCGCGACGAATCGATCAGCATCGCAACTGGCTGAGCCCTGCCGAGGCCCTGTGCGATCCAGGCGTTTGCCGAGGCGGTCACCAGGCCATCCAAGCTGCGCCATGAAACTTCGCCTGCGGAGTCGATGAGCGCCGGTTCGTTTGGTCGCGCCCTGGCGTTCAACTCGATCATCTCGGCGACCGACAGGAATTCCTGCTCCAGCATTTTCTGTACTCCTTTCGTCCTCGATGCGACGGGTGCGTTTCACACACTCATCAAACGGTTCACTTTTTCTTCGTCGCGCAGGAACGCTTCACGGTTTCCCTTCCATGCCACGCACCCGGAGTCGAGCACGTAGAAACGGCGGGCCAACTGCAGCGGAATCCGCGCGTTCTGCTCCACGATGACGATTCCAATCTGTTCCGACGCAACAGTCCTGATGGCTTCCAAGACCGCTTGCGCCATGATCGGAGACAGCCCTTCTGTGGGCTCGTCAAGCAGCAGCACGGCCGGTTGACAAAGCAGCGCGCGCGCGATTGCGAGCATCTGCTGCTCGCCGCCAGACAGGGCCGCACCCGCGGCTGTCCGTCTTTCAGCCAGCCGCGGAAAGAGCGAAAAAGCTGATTCAATCGTCCAACGAGACGCCTTGTGCGCGACTGAGGACATCCGAAGGTTCTCCTCGACGCTGAGCAGTGGAAACACTTGCCGGCTATCCGGAACGAGTGCAATTCCAAGCCGGCTCATCTGCTCGGCTGACACCGCGCGCAGTGCACTTCCGTTCCAGCGGATAGTGCCTTCACGCAGCGGCTCCCAGCCGGCAAGCGCCTTGAGAGCCGTAGACTTTCCCGCCCCGTTCCGGCCGACCAGCGCCACGACCTCACCAGGTTCGATCTCCATTGACACTTCGAAGAGCGCTTGGGCGCCTCCGTAGAACACCTGTGCACGTTCAAGCTCAAGCATCAGCAGTCCCCAGGTAGGCTGCCCGAACCTGCTCGTTTGCCTGGATCTCTCCAGGCGAGCCCTTTGCAAGCACGTTACCGCCAGCCAAGCACACAATCTCATCCGCAAGATCCATGACGACATCCATGTTGTGCTCAACCACCACCGTGGTTCGGCTCGCTGCGACGCGGCGAAGCAGATCCACGTACTGGGCCATCTCGCCATGGCCCACCCCAGCCAGTGGCTCGTCCAGCAGAAGAACCACGGGGTCGGCAATGACGCTCAATGCAATCTCCAGACCGCGTTGCTCTCCATGCGAAAGTTGACCCGCAGGTAACTCGGCCCGATCGGTCAAATTGAACTCCTGCAGTCTTTCGTCAACGTCCTGGACGATCTTGCGCATGGAGTCGACGGTGCGCCACGGCACCAGGCGTTTAAGCTCCGTGCGCTGGACTGCCAAGCGCAGGTTCTCGCGCACGGTCATTCGCGGAAAGACATTGACGATCTGGAACGAGCGCGCCATGCCTTGCTGTGCCCGCTGCCAGGGGGCGCTGCGGGTGATGTCGCGGCCCTCAAGCCGCACGATGCCGGCGCTTGGTGTCTGCAACCCGGAGAGGACGTTGAGCAGGGTCGTCTTACCGGCGCCGTTGGGCCCGATCAAGGCCGTCGTCTTGCCGGGAAGGAACGTCAGGCTCACATCGCGTAGCGCCTGGAACGAACCGAACCGGACGGCGATGGACTCGCACGAGAGCTGGGCGGCCCGCTTCATGCCTGCCTCGAGCGCCAGAAACCAGCCGCCCTGCGGCGCAGAAAGCGCGCACGCAGTTGGGCGAGGATGCCCACTAGTCCAGCTGGTGCAAACAGGGTGATCAGGATAAATAGCAGGCCGACGAATCCGAGCCAGTGCGGCGTTATGCCGCTGATCACCTCGCGGGCGCCTTCGAAGAAGGTGACGCCCAACAACGGCCCGAACAGGGTTCCTGAGCCGCCCAGAATCGCCATGATCAGAACTTCACCCGACAGCATGAAGCGCAGCATGTCCGGACCGACGAACATGGTGAGCATCCCGAATAGCGCGCCGCTAAGACCGGAAATTGCGCCTGAAAGACCGAGGGCGGTGATGCGGTAGAAGCCTACGTGGTAGCCCAGTTGTTCGGCCCGCACGGGATTGTCCCGCACGGCCGCGAGAGCATGCCCGTAGGGCGAGCGTCGCACCAGCGCGATTAGCGCGAGGATGGCGCTGAACACGAAGCAGGTGAACCAGAGGTAACGCAGGGTGTCGCTGAAGTCAATCCCCAGGACCATCGGGCGCGGGATGCCCGGGATTCCGTCGGAGCCCCCGCTGAAACGACGCATCTTCACCTCGATCAGTATGCTGACAAGCTGACCCAGCGCGAGGGTTGCGAGCGCGAAGTAAATGCCCGTTGCGCGTCGTCCCAGCACGCCGAAGAGCAGGGCCAGCAGGCCACCGGCAACGACTGATGCGGCAAGGGCGGGGAAGACTCCCCAGCCGGTGCCAATAGCGACCCAGGCGAACGCATAGGCCCCAATGCCGAAGAAGGCGGCATGCCCGACCGAAAAGATGCCGGTCCGCCCAAATGCCAAGTCAAATGCCGATGCGAAGATGGCCATGATCAGCACCTGGGCAATGAAGTGCTGTGCGCCTTCAGAAACCAGTCGCCCGAGTGCGGCGCAAGCAAGCCCGATCACGACGGCCGCAATCAGTTCTAACCTTAAGTTTTTCATGCTTTGCGCGCTCCTGGCGAGTTGAACAGTCCCTGAGGACGCAAAAGCAGCACGATGACAAGAAGCACGTACGTCAGCAGGTCGACGTATTCGACTGCATATTGCTGCCCGAACGCGCGCAGCAAACCCAGGGCGAATGCGGCCGCAACAGCACCTCGGACGTTGCCAAGGCCGCCCACGATGACGACCATAAAACTGTCCAGGATCACCGTCCCTCCCATATTGACCTGCACAGGGCTGAGAGGGGCGGCGATGACCCCTCCGAGGCCAGCGAGAGCGCCGCCCAGCGCGAACACCGTGGTGCGATAGCGCGCGATGCTGATGCCAAGGCCACGCACCATCTGCGCATGTGTCATGGCGGCACGCAACACCATGCCGATACGGGTGCGATCGATCATCAGGACAAGCACGGCCGCGACCAGCGCACCTGCAGCGATCACGAAGACGCGGTAGACCGGCAGCTTCTCGCCGAGGACCTCCATTTGTCCGGAGAGAAAGCCGGGGATCTGGATGTGTCGGTAATTCAAGCCCCAGATTGCGCGAGCGACTTCCTCCAACAAAATGAGTAGCCCGAAAGTCAGTAGCAGTTGCTTCTCGTGCGACTGTTCGTAGAGAGGCCGCAGCAGAAGGGCCTCTATCGCGACGGCCAATGCGGCAATCACGAGAGGGGCGATCAGCAGACCGGCGACAAAACTCCCGCTACGAGCCACCACCTCGGCAGCTACGAAAGCACCTAGCATGTAGAGCGTGCCGTGAGCGAAGTTCACGACTCCCAGCATGCCGAATGCCAAGGCAAGGCCTGCGGCGACCAGCAGCAGCACGGCGCCGATACTCAGGCCAATCAAGACAGTGGTCAGCACGTCTGCGCTCCTGCCACGGGCCTACTAGCGGCAGGCCGTAAACAGTTCGGCCGCCGAGAAGGTGTTTGTCACTTGGATGACCACCGGCGGCATCGGCGGCGTCGCAGCGACGGCGCGACCGAAGTAGCCGCTTTGTTCCGCCTGCTGGTCGCATGAACGCATCTTCTTGGCGCCTTCCACCGAGTTGGGCCGGGCGCTGGTCTTGAGCGACTTCACCCACACGGCCTTATCCCACGACTTCGTCGCGTCGATGACGTCCAGGAACCAAGCCATTCCGTCGAACGCTTCGCCGGCGTACTGGTCTGGCACGTCGTTGTATTTGGCCTGATAGGCCGCGACAAAGGCCTTGTTGGCCGGGTTGTCTATGCTGAAGTGGTAGCGCAGCGTCGAGTAGACGCCGCTGCTTCCGGACCCCACCGCCTTGGCGATGGACTCATCCATCGTGGTGGAGCCGAACAGCTTCTTCTTTTCCTGCAGCTTGAACTGCTCACCCTGCTTGAGCAGCGTGATCATGTCGCTTCCGGAGACGAACAGCGCGACGGCTTCGGCATCGCTCTGAAGGATCTTGTTGATGATGATCGAGAAGTCGCGTGTGCCGATGGCGGGAAACTCTTGGCCGACCACCGTCGCGCTGCGGGCCTGGAGCATCGCCCTGAATTTCGCTTCGGCGTCCCGCGACACGCCTGCGTCGGAGGCGACTGTGAACACTTTTTTGAACTCACTATGGGCGGCAAAGCGGTCCAGCATGCGCATCTCCATGTCTATCGAGTTCGACGTGCGGAATGTGTAGGGATTTCCCTCCTTGGCCGTGATGTCGTCCGCCGCCGACATAGTCACGAGCAGGGGCGTTTGCGCGCGTTCAGCGACCTTCATCACCGCAAGCGTTGCGCCGGACGCGACAGGCGCGAACAGCAGGTGCGACTGGGCCGACACCATGCGAGTGGCCTTCTGCACCGCCACCTGCGGCTTTGTTTCGTCGTCTTCCCAGATGAACTTAACAGGCGCACCCAGCACTTTTCGGCCGCGCATTTCGGCAGCCAGTTCAGCGCCCTTGCGCATCGATTCGCCCATCACCCCGAACGGACCGGAGAACGTGCCGATACCGCCAATCCGGAATTCGGTTTCCTGGGCGAGCGCGGGAACCGCACACAGCGCCGCAGCTAGTGCGAAAAGGTTCAACATGCGGACCCGCTTCGGCGTACAGTGCAGCGGGGTTTTCATGGCCTGATAGTCGCGATTCATTCCTATCTCCTTGGTTGGTTTTTCCGTGTGAATCCCGCAAGGGATGTGTTCAGTTGCGTTCCAGGATGACGACCGAGCAAGCCGCCTCTTCAAGTCCCAGCAAGCCGCCACCGTTTTCCTGCAGTGCAAGACGCGCATTCACTACCTGCCGCTCGCCGGCTTCGCCCCGTAGTTGGGTCGCGAGTTCCGCCAGCATCGACAGCCCCGTTGCGCCAAGCGGGTGGCCCTTGGAAACCAAGCCGCCAGACGTATTGACTGGGATGGCACCACCAAGGCGCGTCGCGCCCGACGCGACGAACGGGCCGCCCTCGCCGTCGCGACAGAAGCCAAGCATTTCCATCTGGTAGATTTCGCCGAAAGAGGTCGCATCGTGGACCTCTGCTACATCAATGTCGGAGGGTTTCACATCTGCCTTCCTGTAGGCCTTCTCCGCGGCGACGCGTGAGAGCGAAGGCTCGTCCTCGCTTCTCATCTTGCCGCCGGTAAATACACTGGCACGGATCTTCACGGCCCTCGCACGCACCTCGGGTGCGACGCTTTGCAGGTGGCGCTCCGAACAAAGTAGCGCAGCGGCCGCACCATCACCGATGGGTGAGCACATCGCGCGCGTAAGCGGGTCGATAACCTTCCGGTCGGCGAGCACTTCCTCGGGCGTCATCTGGAATCGGTACTGCGCTTTCGGGTTGAGCGAGCCGTGGAAATGGTTCTTCGAGGCGCAGTACGCAATCTGCTCACGTGTGGTTCCCCACCGATGCATGTGATAGGCGGCCTGCATGGCATAGGTGTCCATCGGTAGCGTGCGTCCAGGCCCCGGCGCGAAAGACCGGCCAATTTTTCCAGCGATCCTGCGGTATTCCCCGAACAGCTCCTCGCGATCGAATGGAGCGCGCCCACCACTGAAGCGCGTCAACATTTCCTCGCCGCCTTCGGGGTCGTACAGCTTCTCGACGCCTATGGCCAGCGAGAGGTCGGACTGGCCGGAAAGGATGTCCTTCCATGCGCCGTGGAACGCCATCGATGCGGTGGCGCAACCGCCTTCCACATTGATCATGGGCACCCGATCCGGAAACAATCCTTCCTGTACCAGCGGGACGAAGGAGATCTGGCCCCGGACCACCGCTTGCCCCCAGTAGTCAGCCATGCAGTTGCCGAACCACGCGAACTCGATGCCATCGCCCTTGGCCATTCCAGCATCCGCGAGCACGCCCATGTAGGCTTCGCGCGATAAGTCCCGGATGGACTTGTCGATGTGCCGCTTGAACGGCGTCGTATAGGCGCCAACGATGTAAACATCTTGCATGCTTTTTCCCTAGTTCTGCCGCAGCAGACCTTGCCAGAAGCGATCGCAGATCTCGCGCTTCGACGTCTTGCCAACAGCTGTGTGGGGCAGCTCACCCCAGAATTCGACGGACTTGGGTGCTGTCGTGCCACCAAGTCGCTCGTGACCGTACTTCTGCAAGTCTTCGCGCGGAGCCTCGGAGCCGCAAGCTCGAGTTCCTCTTTGACGGTCTCTTCCCACTTGCTTCTCAGAAAGCTGATCACGGCACTCTCCCGAGCCACTCTGAGGCGCCAACCCTCGATGAACCGCCGGCAAGGCCTCGGGGACGTGCATCAATCCTGCCGAGTGCAACTCGGCGCGGCATTCGAAAAAGCCAATCAGGTTCACGGTCGTCGTCTCCGGACAATCTGGCGTCAGTACAGTGCAAGGCCATTTAATATAGCAATATTACTGATACATTAATCATTGTTTTATTAGTAGTTACCCTGAATGAATCAACTACGAGTAGCATTGACGCCGGCTGCCGCTGCGGCGCCACATTTCAGGAAGCAACGAGGACCATGAACGCGACACGACGCAGCGCCAAAGCCCCTGCCTCAAGCAGTGCGAGCTCCGAATTCGACAGCGCCTTCTGGAACGTTATC
Source organism: Ramlibacter sp. 2FC (assembly GCF_005503345.1). NCBI lineage: Bacteria > Pseudomonadati > Pseudomonadota > Betaproteobacteria > Burkholderiales > Comamonadaceae > Ramlibacter > Ramlibacter sp. 2FC. The sequence goes on along the minus strand of NZ_SCMM01000019.1, from coordinate 47,559 downwards.
CAGTCCCACTTTTTCTCTCACGCGCACCTGCGCCAAGCGGCCGAAGCTGCACTGGTCCCACTACAGCTTGGATTGGCACACCATCGTGCGATGGCTTTCATCTATAAGAACCCGGGCATCACCGTGGGGCAGTTGCGATGTGAACTCCGCGTGTCGAGCCAGGCGCTCAATACGGTCCTCGGACAGCTGATACGTCGTGAGTTGGTGGAACAAAAAGCTGGGCAGGAAGATAGGCGGATCAAGCATCTCTTCCTCACGCGGGAAGGAAAGGATGTGCTGGAAACGGCCTTAGGCCGCCAACGCGATGTAGTCAGGAAGGCGGCACATGCGTGCGGACCCGATGCAGTAAAGGGCTTCATTGCATTGGCTCGCGCAATGGCTGACGAGGAGGCGCGACAGTCAATCGGCCCGGTTGATGAGGCTGCGGTAGTTATGCTGTGCAAAGCCGGCCGGGCCAGCTGAAATTGCTCATAACGACAGCTTGGCCTTGCCATAAGCGTTTCAACGGTAGTGCCGACAGTCCACAGGTTCTAGACTGGGACCGTCGGCTACCGGCGCATCAGGCGATGGGAGCATGAGGAAGTCATGGGGACCGGATGCCCAATGCCATGACGGTGCGCAAAAGCACCATCGAGCATGTCTTCGGCACCCTCAAACACTGGATGGGTGGGACGCACTTCCTGACCCGAGGCATAGAGAACGTGGCAACCGAGATGAACCTGAGCGTGTTGGCATACAACTTCAAACGCGTCCTCCGCATCCTGGGTTTCGAGCGGGCCAAGAAAGCGATGCAGTTGTTGGGCGCATGGGCACCCTTTGCAGCCGCCTGCAGGCCCGATCTACAACCCCGAGCGGGCACCAGCATCACCATTGCAGGCCTCAGACGGGGTCAATTCGCACAAACAAACAAGGCTGCGAGCTGCGTCTGACTCGCGCGGGCTCCCCGCGAGTTGTCACACGGCCTCGCCGCGAAGCAGACATTTGCAACGGCTGGACGGATGACAGCTGTTGGCCGGCTACGGCACTTTAAAGATAAGCCAGTTAGTCGGCCCTGATTTATTCAGATTGACGCCCAGGCCAAGCGAGGGGCTGACCTGCTGAGTGCATGGTCAAGCGGCTTGCGCAGCATCCGAGACCAGTTCGGCGATAGGCTCGCGACCTCGCACAGGCGCAAATAGACCAGTTGCAGGAAGGCCACCCCCTTCCTTGCGATCATGCGCAGCAGCCAACGGATGTTGTAGCCCGCCGCGCACAGCACCGCGTGCAGCCGGTCGCCAGTTTCACCCTTGAGGTGGCAGCGATCCATCCGATGGTCGGCCTTGAGGTGGCCAATGATGGGTTCGATGGCCTGGCGCCGCTTGAGCAGCTTTCTCTCCCGTTCGCTGATCCGCTTGGCCTTGCCCCGGTGCACGATGTGCACGCCAGGCAAGTCCGCATCCACGCCCCGGTAACCCAGATCCACGAAGGCCGTCGCCGGTTTTGTCGCACTGTCCTGCATCAGGATCGTGGCCTGCTCGAGCTGCTCGGCCAAGGTGTGCCCGTCATACGGGTTGCCGTGGAAGGCCCGTGCGCCCACGATCAGGTTGCCGTGCAGCGTGCTGGCAATGCCCACCTTCACCCCGAACTCGTAAGGCGTTCTCGCCTTGCCCTTGCTGATGCAGTCCACCTCGGGCGCGTGCCAGGCGTAGAGCTTGGGCTGTCCATCCGCCGCTTTGCGTTGGCCGCTCTGGCACACGATGCGCCGGGCCTTGTTCAAAGTCTCAGCGAGCGCCTCCCGCACAGCTTGCCCGATGGCAGTGGCCTTGCGGTCAATCTCGCGCTGCAGGCGAGCGACGATGGTGCGCTGGCGCTTGATGGCCCGGCGCATGCGCTTGAACTGGCGGGCATGTGCGTATCTTCCAGCCTTGCGGCCCAGCTCCTTGCCCTCTTTGGCAAAGGTCTGCTTCAGATCGACCCCGGCGTCCTTGGCCGCCTCCACCAGCTTGGCGCGCGCAGTCTCCAGCAAGCGGCTGTCGGTGGGGTGGGCAATCGCCTTGTGTTGCACCGTGCTGTCCACGATCACGCGGGCGAGCTCCTGCGGTTTGATCAGCTTGAGGTTCACGGCCACGTTGATGGTTTGCGCCAACAGTTCCTCCACGCCTTCCTCAGCCAGGAGCTGACGGAACTTGATCAGGGTGGTGGCATCGCAGGGGCGGCGGTGTTCAAAGTACGCCTGGCCCGAGAAGAACTGCCACGTTGGCGTCTCGCCCCAGCGCTCAACGACGCCCTCGTCGGACTCGTTGAAGGCGTGCTTGAGGTACAGCAGCGCGATCATGATGCGCAGCGGCACACGGGGGCGCCCTGCATTGCTGGGAACAGCGGCACGCTGCACCTGCTCGCCGAAGAGATCCAGGTCGGGCATGGCCACACCGGCGCGGCCTCTGCGAGAGAAGACCTGCGCCACCCGTGCTTCGATCTCCTGCCAGGGCATGCGCGAGGCCAGCACGGCCAGCGGATGGCGCAGGTCGATCATGTGATCGATGCGCGAACGGAAGAAATCATCGGTGGCGGGGCAGGCAAACAGCACGGCAGAACTCCCAGAAAACAGCCTCTATTGGAATTCAAACCGGGAGTTCCGGCCATCCGCAATCACCCCAAAGTCCAGTGCCTACGCGGGCTCTGGGGATTCTTCAGGGACGACCAGTTAGCAGTCGTTCGCCAGCGAATTCATTGAGCTGATGCTCTGCCAGTGCATCGACTTTCTGGCCAATCAAGCGCATTGTGGTACTCCCTCAACTCAATGGGAGACCATCATGGAATCCGTCACCAGCGCTATCCATCGCGAGCCGTGGAACAAGGGGAAAATCGTGGGCCAAAAGTCCCCGTTCAAGGTCAAAGACATCTGGGCACTGCGTGTGCGACTACAGATGGAGCACCGAATCCGGGAGCTTGCACTTTTCAACCTGGGTATCGACAGCAAATTGCGGGGCTGTGACCTCGTGGCGTTGAAGGTCAGAGACGTTTGCCACGGCGATCAGATGGCGACACGCGCCATCGTTATGCAACACAAAACGCAGCGGCCTGTGCAATTTGAAATCACATCAACGACACGAGATGCCCTGCAGGCATGGATCAAGCATGCGGAGCTGAAATCCGATAGCTTTTTGTTCCCAAGCAGGATCCACAGATCCCCTCATCTGGGAACACGTCAGTACGCCCGTATCCTAGCCCACTGGGTGGATGAGCTAGGGCTGGAGCGCGCAAGCTATGGTACCCATTCGATACGAAGAACCAAGCCCACGCTGATCTATCGACGAACCAAAAACCTGCGTGCCGTTCAGTTGCTGCTTGGGCACTCCAAGCTGGAGTCGACCATCCGGTATCTCGGCATAGAGGTTGACGATGCGTTGGAGATTTCCGAGCAAACCGAAATTTGAAGCAAGCTTACGGTCGTGCTGCCCTTGTCATGAACTAGGCTGCACGACTTGAGCGGCTGCTTTACGGCAAAGGCGCGGAATGACACTCCCGGCCAATCGCGGACACTCTCCGAAGCTCGACGATCGGCTGTTTGAAACATAAAGCGGCCGTTAGGAACTCCACCTGAGCGAGCGCGACTCCCGTGGTCACTTGGGCAGTGACCAAGGGTATTTCGGGGTCTCCTCGTTTTCAGTGCAATAAGTGACGGTACGCAAAGCTAGCACTGGCGCGGGGGTGGTCTGGGTAGACCGTTGATTTCATTGACTTTCCTGTTCGCTTTGTAAACGGGTATGGTGGCCTCCCACTTTTGAGGTTCACGATGCAGGGTTGGCACACAACGTTTTTGGGGATGCGTGGGCTCCCCCGCGATATCAGCGACTTCGAGATGAAGGCATTTTTCACCTTCGATGGTGCCGAGCGCGACGCAATCAATGCACGCCGAGGTGATTCCCACAAGCTTGGTCTGGCGCTCCATATTGGTTTCCTGCGCATGAGTGGGCGTTTGCTCGGTGCCTTTCGGGTAATTCCAGTAGCCTTGTGGCGCCACCTTGGCAACGAGCTTGGCATTGCAGCACCAGAAGTCGCCTCGCTGAGAGCCATGTATGAACGCGGGCGCACGCTATTCGATCACCAACAAGTAGCCTGCACGGTCCTTGGATTCCAGTGGATGAGCGAGCACCAGCGCCGCTCACTGGTACGTGAATTGCGCGACGGAGTGGCGCGCTGCGCCGACCGCGATCAGCTACTCGTGCGGGCGCGTCAATGGCTGTACAAGAACAAGCTGGTGATCGTGCACGAGCGGGCAATTCGGACACTGATTGCGGCGGCACTTGCCCAGCTTGAAGTTGAAACAGGCACCGCCATCGCCGCCGGCGTTGATCCAGCAACACTTGAGCGCTGGCGAGCTTCAGTGTCAGAGCTGCGCCCAGATGGACAAACCCAGCAGAGTTGGCTATGGGCTGCACCGGCGAAACACTCAACCCGCCAAATCAGCGAGGTACTGGAGCGCATCGACCTGCTTTACACGCTGGACGTTCATAAGCACCTGGCAGACATCCCCGATCTCATCTTGCGCCGCTACGCGCGCCGACTTGTCTCCAGGCCGCCCTCAGCCGGAGCCAAGATCAAAGAGCCAGCGCGCACCGTGGAGGTCGCATGCTTTCTTCGGTATTGCCTGTTCACCACCACAGACCAGTTGATCCTTATGGTGCAGCGCCGGATCGCCGATCTGTGGCGTCAGGCTGCCGCCGATGTCCCCGCTACCGTCAATTGGGCCGCAATGTACAAAACGCTGCTCGGCGAACTTGTTGCCTTGAGCGCGCAAGGTGCGGTGCCAGATGCTGAGTTGCGTGCCCGTCTTGAAGCCTTGATCACCGAAACCCAGAAACGCAAACCACCGAGCAGGGCCTCCCTGGTCCGCGAGGGATTGATTGATGGAATTCGCCCCGTGCGGTCGTTGCTCGTCGCCATTGCAAAGCTGCCCTGGCAGGCCACCGGCGAGCATCCTGCCATCGAGTACCTTGCCAAGCTGCAAGCTTTATATCTCAAAGGATCCAGAAAGCTGCCAGTTGAAGTGGTGGCACCAAGTCTGGGAATGATCTGGCAGGTTTCGATCTCCAGCCCAGACCGGGAACGGGCGTTTCAGGCGTTGGAGGTGGCCACCCTGTTTGCCCTGCGCCGCGCGGTGCGCAATGGCTCGGTCTGGATTGAGCACAGCCTGAGCTTTCGGGGTCGTGCGCGCTTGTTCTTCACGGACGAGCGTTGGCAGGCAGAGTCCAAGAAACACTATGCCCGTCTATCGTTACCCAGCAAGGCTGCCACTTTCTTGAAGCCTTTGCTGGCCAGAGTAACTGCCGGTGTCGATGCGGTGGCCGCTGCAGCCCGCAGTGGCGTACTGCGCGTGGATGATGAACTCCATTTGTCGCCATTGCCCGCAGAGGACGAAGACCCAGAAGTGACCAAGCTGCGCGCGGCTTTGGATCACCGCATCGGTGAGGTTCAATTGCCGGAAGTGATTCTGGCCGTTGACGCCCAGGTGCGCTTTAGCTGGATCATGCTCGGACGTGAGCCGCGCTCTACCGACGAGCTGCTGATGGTCTATGCCGGCATCATGGCCCACGGCACCAGTCTGACTGCGGTCGAATGCGCGCGCATGATTCCGCAATTGTCTGCCACCAGCATTCGCCAGGCCATGCGCTGGGCGCGGGACGAACGGCGTCTGAGCCAGGCCTGCCAGGCTGTGCTGGAATTCATGCAGCGACACCCGATTGCCGCCACCTGGGGGCGGTCCGATTTGGCATCTTCTGACATGATGAGCATGGAGACCACCAAACGGGTGTGGCAAGCCCGGCTTGATCCTCGGCGCAACACACCTTCCATTGGAATCTACTCCCATGTAAAAGACCGGTGGGGCATCTTCCATGCGCAGCCCTTTGTGCTCAATGAGCGCCAGGCGGGCGTGGCCATTGAAGGTGTCATCCGCCAAGAAAAGCTGGAGACCAGCCAGCTTGCTGTGGATACCCATGGCTACACCGACTTTGCCATGTCACATGCCCGTTTGCTTGGTTTTGATCTTTGCCCGCGGTTGAAGGAACTCAAACAGCGCCACCTCTTTGTGCCACGCGGCACCAAAGTGCCCGCAGAAATCGCTGCGGTGTGCGAAGCCAATGTCGACGTCGCTTTGATCGAAAAGCATTGGGATAGTCTGGTGCACCTGGCAGCCTCGGTCATGAGCGGACATGCCAGTGCGGTGGCAGCTCTTGCGCGGTTCGGTTCTGCAGCCCAGGGCGATCCAATCTATGAGGCTGGCGTGCAATTGGGGCGGTTGCTGCGTACGGCGTTTTTGGCTGACTACTTTGTCAAGGACGCTTTCAGGAACGAGTTGCGCCGGGTGCTCAATCGGGGCGAGGCTGTTAACGCCCTCAAGCGCGCCATTTATACCGGCCGGATCAGCCCGGCGCAGGCCAAACGTGTCGATGAAATGCAGGCTGTGGCCGATGCGTTGAGCCTGATGGCCAACATCGTGATGGCGTGGAATACCTCACAGATGCAGGCGGTCCTGGATCGCTGGTCGAACCGCCGCCAGGTCATTCCACCGGAACTGATCGGGAAGATTGCGCCCACCAGGCTGGAGAGCATCAACTTGCGGGGTGTGTTTCGCTTCCCGGTTGACCGCTATGCTGACCAAATCCTGCCTTCGCGGCCAAATGCATCGATAACTGGCACCAATGGATGAAACCGACCACGGTTTGACGCCACGAATCGCAGATTTGAAAGTGAACAGGAAAGTCAATGAAATCAACGATCTACCAACACCACCTCCGCGCCAGTGCTAGCTTTTCGTACCGTCACTTATTGCACTGAAAACGAGGAGACCCCAAAGTGCACCGGCCCGATGCGCCGAATCCAGTGGTCCTCGATGGGGTGCTTGATCGCCTTCCAGCGGTCCACGACATCCTGCATCTTCATGGTGTTCCAGGCGATCACAACGTTGGTCAGCAGGGTGTGGGACGTCGAGATGGTGCGCAGTTCATCGGCGCGGCGGCCACGCGAGACGCCCACACGCCCGTGGTACACGGCGCGCTGCAGTTGATGGATGGACTCGCCGCGGTTCAGCAGGGCGTGCATCTCGCGGCGGAACTCAGGAATGGTGAAGTAGTCGCACAGAAAGACGGTGCGCAAAAGCTTTCCCAGCTCGTCTGCGGCCGCGTGCACAGGATCCCCCCGGGCGGCGCTGCCCAGGCGGGCGATGGCTTCTGCGGCCGTGAGGCGGCCCTGGCGGATGGAGGCGATCAGGCGCAGCAGCTCCATCCAGCCGGCACGGATCTTTCGCAGCGAGACCTTGCCCACGACCAACCGCTCCAGTGATTCGGGGGGCGCGTCGCCCCAGGCCATGAACATCTTGCGCTCCGACAACTGGCGCAAGCGAACACACAGATCGAAGCCAAGCAGCTTGGCGATCGCCATGGCTGCGTTGGTGTAGCCATGGGTGTCGACGGCCAGCAGGGACAGGCGGATCTGGTCCTCACGCCGAGTGCAGTTGTGTGCTTCGACGCCATGCACCGCTGGCGCGGCCTGCCGGTCGTTGATGACGATGGGCTGGTCGTGAAACAGCGCCCAGGTGTCCAGCATGTGCACATAGATGCCCACCCCATGCTGTTTGCGGCGGTACTCCATGCGCGCCGAGTGCAGGTGCCGCGAGGTATCGAGCGTCATCGAATCGGAGGATGCCTTGTCGCCCTGGCCCCAGAGCATCGCGATCGGCATGCTCTGCTGAAAATCAATGATGCGTGTGTTGGCCTCCCGCAGGCGGCCGCTGGCCTCCAAGGCGCGCATGGCCATGGTAATCTGAGAGACTTGCAGGCCGGGGATCATGGCGCATACCCCCTTGGCGTTGTTCTCCGTCCCATGCGCGTACAGGGCGCCGTACACCGCCTTCAGCTCACCAATATCCTTGGCCATACGGCCCAGCAGCGCTTGGCTGAAGCGGGTTTTGGCATCAATCTCAACGAGCATGTTCCCGAACTGGGCGCCGCCGATCATGTTGAACATGCTTTCGCGGGTCTTCGTGACCTGGGGTTCGACTTCAAGCGCCTGGATGGGTGCGATGCTGATGTGTCCCTGGTTGTCGATGGTGAGCGCGCCTTCCTCGACAGCTTTGGCGAGTTGGGCCAGGCCGGCGTCGACGCGCTCCAACACCCGCTCCAGGAACTTGTAGGGATCGTCGGTGAGGCTGAGCGCCCGGATGAGCGACATGTTCTTTTGCGCCCATTCCGGCTCAGACATCAGTTGATCGGCGCGACTGCGGTGTCTGCCGCTGTGCGCCAGCCAGAGCTTTCCGCCTTTGATGGCCTTGCGCAGTGCCGTTGCTGCACTGACCTTCAGTGCAGCAAGCGCGAGCTTGCGGTCTGGGCTCTGCAACAACAGATGCCAGCCGGGGTCGGCAAAAGAAACGTCGAGTCCCTCAGGCAGGCTGGTTGCACCCCGTTTGGCCAGATCGCGCAGCAACTTGAGTTGCCTCAGCGCCTTGTCCGACGCCTCGCCTCTGATCTCCAGGATGCCCAGTGAGTTGAGGAGCGCTGAGACACGCGGTGCCTCTTCCTTCACCAGTGCTTCGCGAACCAACTGGGCACGCGTGCCTGCGAAGTCGGGCTCGTTTTGCGGCACAAGTTTGCGCATCGCGGCGACGATTTGCTCGGCGGTCAATTTCTTGTCGTAGAGGACCTCTTTGAGCTCCACCCGCTCAGCGCGTAAATCGACGGAGCTGTCGGCTTGCTTCTTGAGCACCTTGCCGGAAGCCTTGCGGTAGAGATCGGTGAGGCGTCGCGCACCCATCTCCGCAGCCAGGTCGGTCTGCTCAAGCAAAGTGACGTGCAGGAATGAGACCATCTCCAACTCGCGCTGTTCGGGGGACAGGTTCTTTGTTGCTGATGGTGTTCGATTGACCACCTCCTGGCTGTAGGCCTTTAACCGGTTCAGCGCAATCGCCGACAGCTTCCATTCGTGGACATGCAATGCCTTCAGGCACTCGATTTTCTTGGTGACCTCGCTCAGGGTGAGCTGGCCATGCTTGCCCGGTGGCGTTCGCAGCCAATCCAGCACGGTGTGCCCACCCGGTCCAGATCGTTTTGAGAACGTGTGCAAAAGCGCCCTGTGGATGTGCTCGCGCGGCACGCCTATGCGAATCGTTTCGAGCGCCGCATTCTCCTGGTCGGCAAATGCCGTGCGGGCCATGTCCCTGAGGTTTCGATCGCCAGGCAGCACGAGGCGGCGGTCGAAAAGCCAGTGCTCCGACTGATGCACAAGATCGTTCACCGAAACCGCAGTGGTGGCAAGCTCGCGCAGGGCATCGGCAAGCAGTGCTTTTGTGGTGTCGTCCACAACCGCGAAGCCAACGCGTTGCCGTGCCCAAAGCTGATGCTCGAAGCGGGTGGCCCGGTCCTTGTACAGCGACGTCACGGATGCGATGTCCGTCGCGCTCATGCCCAGTGTTGATGTCAGGTGCCGCAGCAGCACGGGTGGCAGGCCTGAGAGGGCATCTGGGTGTCGTCCAGTGGCGCGCAGCATTACCAGTTGAACGGCCGCGCCAAGCCGAGCTGTACCCCGGAAGCGGGGCGGGCGAAGCTCGTGGATGTCTTCAGCGCTCAGTCCAAAGCATTCTTCGACCTCGCGCCTGGACAGAGACTTGGGAAGGGTGTCGGATCCGACAAAACGCAGATAGAAGCCTGGCAAGCTGGTTCTCCCCATGGCCTGCGCAGTTCCAAGCCTTGTTGGAGTCTACGGAATTGTTCTCGTTGGTTCCAGAAGGTTTGAGCGAATGCGGGTTAACCCTCGGCTGCTAACCCGACTTTCCGCACCGAAATTGAGATCACCCCATCAAGTAACGCGAGCACAGCAGTCAGCCCAAGCATTGCGGATGTGGTCTACGTTAACGACAGCGTCAAGAGGCCGTCGTCATTGACTCCACCCACTTCCGCTGCTTTCCGGCAAGGCCTGGCTTTTCGCTTGCGCATAGTGTGAGCCAATTGCCAGCCTCTTATCGTCCAAACCAAAGGAAGTGGCGAACCTGGACCGTGACCGTTCATTCATACGCTGTATTTTCTCAATACACTGAATATATGGATGCTGCAGGCGCCTTCTTTCCCAGCAGTTCGCCAAACTGGAGGACGCGTTCCGTGCGGCCGAGCCAGTTGCTGCCGACGGTTTTCTGGAAGTCCATTTGTAACCTAGCCAATGATGTTCTGAAGACTGCCAAGCTTTTCGATACGCATCTCCACAATGTCCCCTCTACTCAGACGAATGTTCGCGTCTAGCGCGGAGCCGCCAGGGAATGCCCCGCTGGTCACCAATTGACCAGGATGCAAGGTCTGACCCTTTGAAAGATAGGACACGAGGTCGGCAAAGCTCCAGGCCATACCGGACGTGTGGTAACCGCTCACGGGTGCGCCGTTCACCTCGAATGACATCCGCAGATCGTGCGGATCCCCAACCTCGTCGGCTGTGACCAGCCAGGGGCCTAGAACATTGCTTTGGTCCGCGTCTTTTCCTTTGGTGGGGCCCAGGCCGAACGCCATTTCACGCAACTGGATTTCGCGATAACTGACGTCGTTGAAGATGGTGAAGCCCACGATGGCTTCGCGAGCCTCATCGATGGAAAGGTCTTTTCCTCCGGTGCCAATCACAGCCGCCATTTCGCACTCGACATCTGTATACGTCGCGTAGGGTGGCCTCGGTATACACGTGCCTGGACCCTCCACAGCATCGGGGTTTGCCTTGTAGTACGCGCGAAGGTCACTTCCAGGCTCAGGGAATTTGAGCATCGTGTAGCCCTTGTCGTTGCTGTCCTCGACGTGCGCGCGCCATGTGATGAAGCATGCGATGCCTGGAGGCCGCGGAATGGGCGCGAGCAAGCGCGCGCAATTCGGTGCGTGAATTACCGAAACACCGCCACTCGTCGCCTCCTGCCCACTCTTGCGCACGTGTGCCACTGCTTCTCGAACCCACTGGATCGCCTCGGCGCCAGATCCAATCAGTTGCAACATGTCAGCTGGGACCTGGGCTTCGCCCACCCGTCGAGCGGCTGGCGAAGGCAACGTATTCTCAAGCAATGCGATACGGGCAGCTGTCGCATCGACGATGCCTTCTTCGACCACCACACCGACCCGGCGCAGCTCACCCAGAGGCGATGCAAGAGCAAAAGTGCAGAGTTTCATTAGGGATTCTCAGGGGTTTGCGTTGCGCACACAATTCATACAATCTCATTGTGGCATATGGCTCTCGCCGCGTCACATGTTGACCACATTTCGAGGGATTGGATTTGTATGGGCACTTGTATTGGCCTTGTCGAGGACGCTCGGTCCGCTGGACGTCGCATGCGATTCGATGAAGGAAACTTCCGTGGAGAGGCAGATTTTCTCTTCGAGACCTCACCGGGTGAACCGCCCGGTCCGCAAGCCCTGATTGCACGTCAGGCGGCGGGCTGGTCACTGCCCGTTCACTTTCACCTGCAGCACCAGTTCCAGGTCGTTCTGCGCGGATCAGGAACGCTAGGGTCACATATTCTGCAGCCTGGTAGCGTGCACTACACATCGCCTCAGTCGGGCTATGGCCCTACGCGGGCTGGCGAAGAAGGACTCGACTACTTCACGCTTCGCGTTCTCACAGAGAAAGGCGCCTGGTACTTGCCAGAGGCTCGCACGGCCATGACCCTCGGCATCTTCAAGGAACAAAAGTGGGCCTCTCTCAACCCGGCGGCTCCTGCTCGTGGATGGCAGACGCTTCTGGAATTGCGAGAGGATGGTTTGGCCGCGTGGGCCTGCACGTCCCAAGCAGGAGAGTCTGTGGCGTGTCCAGAGAAAGATAGCGGAGGCGGTAGATTCTACGTGGTAATACGGGGCAAGTTCAGCGAAGGAACGACCGATCTACCAGAGGAATCGTGCCTGTACTGGGCGCCGCCCGAGGCGGCTCCGCATTTGGTGACGATGGCTTCGAACTCCCTGTTGGTCGTGGTTCAGTTTCCCAGGCAAGCACGGCTCAACGAGGTTCCTGCGGAGTTGCAAGTAGCGCCTTCTCCACGCGGAAAAAAAGTCAATTAACACAAGTTGGTTGTATTATTTGCCGTATCAGACCTCGTCCGTCAATCCGACGGTGAAGGTCGCCATTTGGAGTGCGCGATGTCAGAAGCTGTTTACATTCTTGGAACTTACTCAACCCCATTTCGTCGCTGGCCTGAAAAGGGATTCAAGGAGCTCACCCGTGAGGCATACCTTGGCGCAGTGAAGGACGCCGGGCTTGTCGATCCCCTGTTGATTGAAGCCGCTTGGTTTGGCAACTGCGTGATGCACTACTGGGGTCAACCCATGGTGAGGGGCAATGTCTCCTTCATTCCACTGGTTCGCGAAGGTCTCTTTCGTGATCGCGCGCCGGTGATCAATGTCGAGGGCGCTTGCGCCACGGGCAGTTTGGCACTCAATGGCGCCTACAAGGAAATACGGGCTGGCGATGCCGAAGTGACGGTTGCCGTCGGTGTCGAGAAGCTGTACGACCAGAAGAACCCGTCTGCGATATTGCCCGAGTTTGGCAAGGGAGCGGACCAACTGGACCCGCAGGAGTGGATCCGCCACTACAGCGAGATCGGAGAACGACTGGATCAGCCCTTTGAGATGTCGCCAGATCGATCTGTCGCGATGGACACCTACTCAATGCAAGCAAGGCTTCACATGAAGCTCTATGGCACCACATCCGAGCAAATTGCTGCGGCCTGCGCAAAAAGTCACACCAACGGTAGCCTGAACCCACTGGCCCAGTATCGGTTTGCCATGACAGCCCAGCAGGTCCTGGACGACCGCATGGTCTCAAACCCGCTCACGCGGGCGATGTGCGCACCCGTCGGTGACGGTGCTGCAGCCGCAGTTCTGTGCTCAGAGCGGTTCCTGCAAACACAGCCGGCCAGTGTTCGCGAGCGGGCCGTCAAGATTCGTGCGCTGGCGCTTTCTGGCGGCAAGTACCGGGGAGAGCGAGAGGCAGGTCTGTCCCGAGCCGCGGCGGACAAAGCCTACAAGCAGGCAGGCATCAGCCCTGATCAAGTGAACTTGGCAGAAGTGCATGACGCCACATCGTTTTGTGAGATCTATCAGACGGAAATGATGCGTTTTTGCCCTGATGGCCAAGGCGGGCCCTTCGCGGTTTCTGGTGCGACCGCTATTGACGGCAAGGTTGCCATCAATCCGTCGGGCGGTCTGGTGTCAAAGGGACACCCGATCGGTGCCACCGGTCTTTCCATGTGCCACGAAATCGTCAATCAGTTGCGTGGTGAGGCGGGGGAGCTTCAAGTTCGAAATGCCCGCGTTGGTCTGCAGCAGAATGGAGGGGGCATCATCGGCCTGGAAGAGGCCGTATGTGCGGTGGCGATCTATGAGCGATGATTTCGCTAGTCGTCCCGGGGAGTCATCGACTCAAAGCCAGGCTCCAGCGGCACATCAAACGAGTTGACTATTCGAGCAACGCCGGCATAGAAGCTGGCGGTGACCACGAATTCCGTGACGTGCTCATTGGAGAAGCGCTCAGCAAGTTGAAGCATCGTCGCCTTGGACGCCCCGGTTCCCGCTGCCGTATCGTCGGCTAATGCAAGGACCGCACGCTCGTCGGCATCGAACAGAGCGTTGGTTTGCCAATGGGCAAGTGCCTGAAGCTTTTCCTCGGAGACTCCCTCCTCCTTGGCAATCACCCAGTGGTGCTTCCACTCGTACTCAGCCGCGAGGAGTTGTCCCGAGCGCACAATCATCAGCTCACGCAATGCTGGAGAAATCGTAAGGCGAAAACGTAGGGCACTGGAAAAATCCAGCCAAGGCCCGATCAGTCCAGGAGACCAGCCCAGTAGGCGATACAAGTGCAGGACGGGGGCCCCTTGCCAACGATGACGCAATCTATCGAAGACTGCACTCACTTGTTCAGAGTCCGGCTGTTCGGGAACAAAGGGCAGTGTGGTCATACAGTAGATCTATTCCGATGGCCCATCTATGCACGCCGTCGCCGTTTTTCAGAAGTGACTCAGACGGACTCGGAGGGGTCATCGAGTTCGGTCAGGCGCTGAACCCATCCTCGTCGATCATCATCGAGCATCGCTTCCATCACTTTGAAGTAGCTTTGGAGGTCCCTAGCGCTTACGCTGTCATAACCTCGCTGAATCCGCTCGCGCTGGCCTGCCGAAACAAACTCAAGCAACTTGTCGCCCTTGCGCGAACAGTAGATACGTTTGACTCGACCATCCTCCGCTGAGGCACGCGTCAAGATGTAGCCCTCTTCCACCAATTGCCGAAGCGCGGCCTGGATGTTCTGGTGCTTGACGCAGAGCACCGCCAGAAGCTCACTGACCGTGATGCCTGGGGTGAAATGCGCAAAGTAAAGGATTCGGTGATGCACACGGCCCATGGAACTTGTACCCAGGCGAGCGTCGGCGTCTTCGCCAATGCTGAGCTGCACCATGAAGTGCAACACCAACCCCTTGTGTATCAGTTGCTTTAGCTGATGGGCGGAAGGCTCCAACTGCTTGGAAGTCTTCACGACGTCTGCTTTTTCGGTCTGATTTTTGGGCATGCGGCGTAGTTTAGAGCGAGGAAGCGTTCGCCTCCTTCTGTGGCTTCACTCTAACGCGAGATTTAGAGATTTGGCAATCGGACCCCAGGTTGCGCGGTCGCGCGCAACCCGTTCGGCGAAAGCCTGGTTCGACTCCTCCAGAGGAGCAAAGCCCGCAGCGTCCATGATTTTCCTTACCTCTGGGTCGGCCGCGGCCGACCCGATGAGCTGGCTCATGCGTGCCAAGATGGGCGCGGGTGTTCCCGTCGGCGCATAGACACCGTAGTAAACGGTGGGCGTGAAGTTAAAGCCTTGCTCGCTGACGGTCGGCACATTGGGCATTGCGCGATATCTCTTGTCGCCCAGGATAGCAAGTGGTTTGAGGCGCCCCGCATCTATGTACTGTGCGATGGGTCCGTAGAAAAGCAATGTAGCACTTGCGTCATTGCTCAGGGTCGCCTGCAGCATTTGCGGCACGCCTGGGTACGGCACATTGGTGAGGCTACCATTCATCGTCTTATTGAAAGCGGTCAAGGACAAGTGCGCTGCACTACCGATGCCCCACGTCGCGAAGTTTGCCTTGTCCTTGTTCGACTGCGACCATGCTGCCAGTTCTTTTAAGTTGCTTGCCGGCACGGAGCTGTTGGCGACGAAGGCCAGAATGACCGTTGCTACTGGCGCAACCACGACAAAATCGCGTGCAGGATCGTAAGGGACGGTCTTATACACATGAGGATTGATGGCCATCACGTCAGAGACCGGTAGACAATAGGTATATCCGTCCGGAGGCGCGTTCTTGCACGCCGCAGCGCCGATCATGCCGTTGGCGCCTGCTCGATTCTCAACGACCATAGCCTGTCCAGTCGATTTGCTAAAAGCCTGTGCCATCGCACGCCCCAGGATGTCTCCGCCACCGCCAGCGGGATAAGGAATGATCAATTTCACCGGACGCGATGGAAAGGAGTCTTGTGCGAAGCCGGTTGTGGTCGTTGTAGCGCATGCGGCGGCAATCAACAGAGGGAGGAGGGTTTTCATGGCTTGTGTACTTGAAAGAAAGGCAATCACTGCTTCATGGTTTTCGCCACGCCGGTCATATCGGTCAACTGCCTCCACTTAGGCACCTCCACATCAATCTGACGGGCAAACGCCGCCGTGTTCAGGACGTCGGGTTCGACACCCATAGCGACAAGTTTCGACTGAAACTCGGGGCGTTGGCCAACCTTGACCATTGCTGCGTTCAACTTCTCCACGATGGCATCAGGCGTTCCATGTGGAGCAAGGGTGCCACCCCATGATGTCAGCTCAAAACCTGGCAGCGTTGACTCGGAGATGGTCGGCACGTCCGGCATTGCGCGCGAACGTTGAAGGCCGCTCACGCCCAAGAGCTTCAGTGTCCCTTGTTTTCCATGCGGCAACGCACTGGCCACTGCTGTGAACGTAATGTCGACGTGACCGGCAATCACGTCGGTGAGGGCTTGAGCTCCGCTCTTGTACGGGACGTGTTCTATTCGTGTCCCCGCCATTGAATTGAACAGCGAGAACGCCAGGTGGATAGTGCCTCCCTGTCCGCTGGATGAATATCGCAGCTTGTCCGGATTCGCCTTGGCGTACTCGATCACTTGCTTGACGTTCGAAAAAGGGGAGCTCTTACCGACAACCATCACCAAATGCGCGTTGCTGATCTTGGTGACAGGGCGGAAATCCTTCACCGCATCGTAGGGAAGCGACGCGAATGCGAACTGATTGATGTAGTGCGCGGGCGCGGTGAAGAGGAGGGTATAGCCGTCTGCCACGGCCTTCGCAACTGCGTCGGTTCCGATCACGCCGGACGCTCCGAGACGGTTGTCTACAACGATTGATCCACCAATCTCTTCGCTGACGCCCTCCGCCATCATGCGCGCAGCGAGATCCAACGCGGTTCCCGTTGAGAAAGGAACAACTAGCCTGATCGGCCTGTCAGGAAAGGTGCCTTGCGCCCTGGACAGCAGCGGAGCAATGCCGCCCATCAAAGGCAAGGCGAGGACAGAACGTCTCTTCATACTTAGTCTCCTGTGGGAATGACCCCAAGCGTTAATCGAGCCTAAAGCTCTTCGCAACAGAGTTGAAAAAGGGTTCTCTAAAAGAGCTTCTGGTGGATGATTAAGGCATATATAACAAGTAGCTTGTACCAGTAGTTTCCCCAAGATGCGCCCCCTGCGCGGCTCGATACACTACAAGTTACCTGTAGCATTTTGGACTTCTGCAATGAGACTCATCGACTTCTTCCGGCGCGGCCTTCTGAGTGCGCCCGACCGTATCGCGTTCGTGGATGCGGACGGCAACGGGGCATGCACCTACGCGCAGGTGGATACCTTGGCTGAAAAAATTGCCGCCGGGCTGCATGCGGTAAGCGATGGCGATGCGAACGTTGCTATCTACAGCCCAAACGATCCGCGAGCCTTTTGCGCCATGATCGGGATTTTCAGAGCGGGGCGGCGATGGGTCCCCATCAACATGCGAAACCCGGTGGCCATCAACGCCGCTTTTCTTCGCACAACAAAGTGCACGGTCTTGTTCTTCCATCCATCGCTGGAGGGCCAGGTACGAGAGCTTCGGGACACGGTGCCAACACTGCAACATCTGGTGTGCATAGAGCAGAGCCAGGAAGATTCCATCGGCATGTCCTTTGATAGATTCATTGCCCAGGCAAAGGTGCCGGCGCCAGAGCCCCTGGACGAATCAGGTCGCATCGAAACGGTTTTTCCGACCGGCGGAACCACGGGATTATCCAAAGCCGCCATGTGGACTCAGCGGACATGGGAGTCTGCTATCAAGGCGTTCTGGGCATGCCTGCCTACGGACCGGCCCGCGGTGCACCTGGTTGCAGCGCCCATGACCCACGGCGCAGGTGTTGTCGCACTCATGATGATGGCGGAGGGAGCTACCAATGTGGTCCTTCCATCGGCCGATGCCTTGAGCATCCTTGATGCGATACAACGCCACAAGGTCACGCATTTCTACATTCCCCCGACGGTCTTGTACAACCTCCTGGCCCATCCGCGCGTTCATGAGTTTGACTACAGCTCTTTGCGCTCAATCGTTCTCGCCGCGGCGCCTGTCGCTCCGGCGAAGTTGAAAGAGGCCATGGAGGTGTTTGGCCCTGTCGTCTGTCAGTCATTCGGACAAGCCGAGGCTCCAATGTTTCTAACCTTCCTTGCGACGCGTGACATTACTGACGCACCGGAGGGTAGTGACCGCTGGGCAAGTTGCGGTCGTGCGACGCTTGGGCAGAGGGTTGAGATCATGGGCGATGACGGCGTCATCCTTGCTCCTGGTGAGCGGGGGGAGATCGTTGCTCGGGGCGACTTGGTGTTTGGCGGGTACTACGAGAACCCTGCAGCCAGCGAGGAGGTATCCATGTTCGGTTGGCATCACACGGGAGATGTCGGCTACAAGGACAATCATGGTTTCGTCTATATCGTGGACCGAAAGAAGGACATGATCGTTACAGGCGGCTTCAACGTCTTCAGCGCCGAAGTCGAACACGTCATTGCTGAACACCCCTCTGTGGAAGACTGTGCAGTAATCGGTGTACCTGACGAAAAGTGGGGCGAGGCAGTGAAGGCGGTGATCCAGCTCAAGCCTTCGACGCACGCGACCGAGCAAGAGATTGTCCAGCTTGTGAAATCCGTGCTTGGTTCGGTTCATGCACCCAAGACGGTCGACATTGTTACGAGCCTGCCGCGCAGTCCGAACGGGAAGGTACTCAAGCGCGAGATCCGTGACAAGTTTTGGGCAGGCGCGAACCGCCGCGTGGGGTGAACGCCATGGCTGGAAGACTGGATGGCAAGGTAGTAGTCGTAACCGGCGCGGGCACCCGCGGTGAGGGCGTTGGAAATGGCAAGGCGTGTGCCATTGTTTACGCTCGTGAAGGAGCACGGGTACTTGCTGCGGACATTGATCTGGCTTCTGCGGAGGCCACCGCCCAGCTGATTCAAAACGAAGGTGGCGATTGCTTGGCTTTTCGCGCAGATGTGTCTCGTGCGGACGATTGTCGCGGAATGATCGAGGCGTGCACTTCTCACTTCGGTCGGCTGGACGTTCTGCACAACAACGTCGGCATTACGAACTCGGGCGGTCCCGTGGATTATCCCGAAGATCAGTGGGACCGCATGATGAACATCAACGCGAAAAGCATGTTCCTGACCTCCAAGTACGCATTGCCCCACATGGAGAGACAAGGCTGCGGGTCGATTGTGAATGTGGGATCCATCAATGGGGTGCGAACCATTCCATTTCCAAAGCTGGCATATGCAGCCTCGAAAGCGGCCGTCATTGGTCTGTCGCGAGAGATTGCGATCCAATACGCATCGAAGGGCATCCGTTCTAACGTGGTACTGGTCGGGCTCATCCGCTCCCCGATCGTCGAGCAGAACAACACGGCGCTGTATGGCGGGGATTTGGAGGAGATGTGGCGCAAGCGAGACGCCATGTCTCCCACGGGGCGACAGGGAGAGGTATGGGACATCGCGAGTGCCAGCCTATTCCTGGCATCAGACGAGTCAAAGTACGTCAACGGCGTCGTGCTTCCTGTAGATGGTGGTCTGATCAATATGGTGAAGTTGTAACTATTCAGATCTGGCGCCAGTAGCGCGGCCGGGCTGCCCGCTATAGCCGCCGGCCTTGTGCAGATCGCATTCAGCGCCGAACCCGACTATGGTGAGCGCGCACGCCAGACTGTGCGCAGGGCGGGCTGGCGCGAGGGTGGTATCAGAGGTCCAGCACGAGAGACGGCGATGTGGCGGTTGAGCAGCAGATCATCATTCTGTCGCCCGCGGCCCGCTCGTCTTCGCTCAGGAGCGTGTCGCGGTGCTGGATGCAGCCTTCGAGCACCTCGGTCTCGCAGGCGCCGCACACACCTTCGAAGCACGAGTAGGGGACGTCAATGCCGGCTTCGAGCACCGTCTCGAGGATGGACTTGTTCGGCAACACCTTCAGGGTGCGGCCTTGTCGGGCCAGCACGATCTCGAAGGTCTTGCCGATGGAAGGCACCGGTGTGGCTGCCGCGAAACGCTCGCGGTGCACGCGCGTCGGCGGCCGTTCGCTGCACGCGCGTTCGAACGCGTCCAGCATTGAACCTGGCCCGCAGCAATAGAGGTGCGTGTTCTCATCGGCCGAGGCAATTTGTTGAGCAATGTCGAGCGGCGCACCGCCAGGCTCCAGATCGAAGTGCAGATGCAGCTGGCCTTGGCCCGATGCCGCCAGCTGCTGCAACTCCTCTACAAAGGCCGCGTGCTGACGGGTGCGCGCGCAATAGTGCAAGGTCCAGGCCTGCCCGAGGATTTGCAGGCGGTGCACCATGGCGCGAAACGGTGTGATGCCGATACCGCCCGCGATCATCAGGGTGTGTGGCGCTTGCTCCACCAGCGGGAAGTTGTTGCGCGGCACCGATGCCGTCAGCTGGACGCCCTCGTGCAACGCCTGGTGCACGAAGCGCGACCCACCGCGGCTCGCGGGATCGTCGAGCACGGCGATTTCATAGCGGTTGGTTTCCGACGGTGCGTTGCAGATCGAATAGCTGCGCTTGAGCCCGTCTTGCAGGTGAAGGTCGAGATGGGCCCCGGCTTCAAAGCGCGGCAGTGCGCCGCCGTCGGCGAGCAGTTCGTAGCGCCGGATGCCCTGGGCTTCCTGCCGAACGCGCCCGACGCGCAAGGAGAGGGTGGCGGACGTGCTCATGCGTCGGCGTAGAGGTCGGCGTAGGCCTCTCGGATCTTGAATTTCAATACCTTGCGTCCGACCGTGCGCGGAAACTCGTCCACCAACACCACGCGCTTGGGCGATTCGAAACCGGCCAGCCGCGTGCGGCAGTGCTGCACCAGCGCCAGCGGGTCGACCGAGGTGGCCGGCTTGAGGATGACGAAAGCGGTCACGGCTTCGCCCCAGCGCGCGTGCGGCAAGCCCACCACCGCCGCTTCGGCCACGGCGGGGTGTTCGGTCAACGCGCCTTCCACGCGCACGCTGGAGACGTTTTCGCCGCCGGACTTCACCAGGTCCTTGAAGCGGTCGACCATGACCAGCAGGTGGTCGTCGTCGTACTCGCAACAGTCGCCCGAATGGAACCAGCCCGAGCGCGTGGCGTCGCGCGTGGCGTCGTCGTTGCGGAAGTAGCCGGCGGTGTTGGCGGGCGAGCGGTACACCAGCTCGCCCGGTTTTCCCTTGTCGCGCACCGGGTCCATCAGCTGACCGTTCTCGTCGATGACGGCGGCAGCCAACAAGGGGCTGGCCACGCCGACGAAGTTGCGCTTGGGCGCTTCGGCTTCGAACTTCTCGGCCCAGCGGTCGGGCCAGAAGCGCGTGCAGGCAATCGCTTCGGTCTGGCCGATGCGTCCCGCCAGTTGCACGCCCGGGCCGCACAGCCTTGTCAGCGCAGCGGCGATGGTGGGGCTCATCGCTTTCCAGGCCCAGGAAATCTGGACCACCGAGCGCAGGTCGTAGCGCGCGGTGCTGGTGTCGACCGCTTCGACAAGATCCGCCAGGAACTGCGGCGAGCCGGCCCACAGGCCCGTAACCTTCTCGCGCGTGACCGCCTCGGCCATCAACGCGCCCGAAGGCTTGCGGTGCGGCTTCGATGGTGGCCATGTCGAGCACGCGCTGCACCGACAGCCCCATCGGCCCGCCCGCGCGCACCCGCGCCAGGCTGAGCGCGGTTTTCATCGCCGCGGGAACTCTTGAGACAATCGGCAATTCAGCCGAACAACTACGTGGATGAGTCCCGGCATTTAACTAAGCAAACGTGAGGCTGGGCTCTTGGAGAGCCCGCCCTTGCGCTGATAACCGAGTACTACAGCAACAGATTGATGACCCGTCATCGCCATCGTGTCCGCGAGTGAGACATTTTGCGCAGCGGCTTCCGTCACGAAGCCGCTGCGCAGCGAGTGCGCAGAAAATTCCCCCTCAACCCCCGCCAACAGACACCGCGCCTGAACGATGTCGCGCACCGCCGCTGCGGACAGCGGGCCGCCCAGGTGGCCGCCCTTGAGCACCCGGCGGAAGAGGGCGCCCTCCCGAATCCCGCTGATCAATAGCCAATCTTCCAGTGCTGCACCCGCTGCGCCCAGCACGGGCTTGTGGTTCTCGGGCCGGTCGACGCCGCTCTGGTTGGTTTTCGAGAAGACCAGCTCGTAAGAAAACTCCCCAGGCCCGGTCTTCTTCAAAAACTTCATATCGGCCGCAGCCACCTCCGAACGCCGCCGCCCACCGCTGGCCCAGGCAAAGAGGAGGAGGGCGCGGTCGCGTTTGCCCCTCAATGAATCATCACAGGTGGCCAGCACGAGCTGCAGCGGATCCTTCGTCAGCGCGTCTTTTTTCTTGGGCAACTCGCCACGCTTGGCGTACGCCTTGCGCGTGCGCGAGAGCAGCTCGCGCACCTTGGGGTCCTGACACGGGTTTTTCACGTCACGCATCTGGTGGGCTTTGGAGAGCACCGCCAGGCGGTGCACCAGCGTGTTGTGCGCCATCGGTCCCGTCTTTCCCTTGTAGCCGGCCTCGACCAGGGCGGCGTCGATCTCGGGCGGGAGTTCGTGCACCAGGCCCTTGGGGCTGCTGCGCTGTGCGTGGTCGACGATGAACTGCAGCACGCAGGCCGCTGGCAACGGCAGGCCGATCTGCGCGCCGTAGCGGATCCCATACCAGGCGGCCCAGTAGCGCAGTGCGCTGCGGTAGCTCAGCTGCGTGTTGAGCGATTCCCCCTCGCGCAGCAGGTCGGCCACAGCCTGCGCGGTCACATCACTGAGCTCGTTCGGCTGCAGGGCGGGAGTTTTCTGGAGGATGGGCAGGCGCATGTTCAGGGCAGGGTGACGAATAGAGATTTATCACACATACTATGTATTGGATCATACAGAAAAGAGCGATAACTCACGATAACAATCTCTTATCGTGGGTAATTTACAGCGCGGAGCAGGGCGATGCAAACGAAAAGTACGAGAGTCACGCGCGGCGTTCAGCCCGATGAGGTTTGGGCCGCGGCCGACGCCGTGCTCGCGCACGGCGAGCGGCCCACGATCGAGCGCGTGCGCGCGTATCTTGGCCGGGGGTCGCCGAACACCGTGGCCCCCATGCTCGATGCCTGGTACGCCTCTCTGGCCAAACGGCTGGGGGGTGGCGATGAGGGCGCCGGAGAGCAGGGCACTCTGCCGGCACCGGTTCTGCGGGCGGCCAAGACGCTGTGGGGTCGCGCCCAGCAGCATGCCCAGGAGCAGGCGGCTCAATCGGTACAGGTTGATCGAGACGCGCTGGAAGGGCTGGTGGAGCGGCTCGCTGCGGAGCGAACAGCCTTGGATCAAGAACAGCAACGGTTGAACGAGCGCTCGGAAGCACTGGGCGCAGCACTTCTGGCCAAGGACCACCAGATCGCCGATCTGATGCGCCAGGTCACCGACCTGCAAAAAGGGCTGGCGGGTAGGGACGCCGACATTGAATCCGTGCGCACCCAGCATGCTGCGGCAACGCAAGCGTTGCAAGCCGAGCGTGGTCGCCTCAATGCGCTGAACGAGGAGCACCGGCAGGAGCGTGAGCGCCTGGAGCAACGAGCTTCAGCTCAGGAACGTCGACTGTTGGAGGACGTCGATAAGGCCCGGCAGGAACTCAAGCGCGTCACCCTCTTGCTCGCAGATGACAATAAAAAAGCGGCCAATTCGTTGGCAGATTCGCACGAGCAAGCCCAGTCGCTTCGGGTGCAGGTCAGCGCCCTGATCGCCGAGAACGCCGGCTTGGCCCGTGAGATCCTTTCTGCACGCGAGGATCTGCAGATGGCGCACTCGCACCAGGAGCAGTTGCAAAAAGACATGGCTGACCTATTGGTCCAGCTCAAAGCACGCCTACCCAAGGGGGGCACCAACACTGGGACACCCGCGACGCGGTCCAAAACGAAGACCGTGCTCAAACGCTAGTAGCGCAACAGCACGATGCTTTCGCTCCAAGCTCCAGGCCCTGGCTGCGCACCAACCATACGCTGTACAGCGTATGGAATGCTTTGAGCACATAGTCGAAGGCGCGTTGGATGGTGGCTACGGTCACTCAGTAGGAAAAAATATTAGTTAAATCAAATACTTAGCTTCTTTTTTGCGGATTTTGCAGGAATCACGGCCGACCCTCAATAGAGGTGGCTACTGGACGATCGGCACCTGGGAGCCGTGCGCCGCAAGCACGACGCTGCGATGCAGCCGTCCGGTGCCAGGCTGCACGAGAGATATGTTTGAGACCCTCACCATACGTGCGATGCCCTCTTTGAACAGGCACACGCAGCCGTGATAGGGGTGCTGCGCGGAGGCATACAAGACTCCGTGAGCGTCCGAACGCCTGCAGTCTGCAGCGAAGGCCTGAGTCGACTCGTAACGCAGCGACTGCAATACGGGGAACCGCTCTTCCAGTCCTCGAAGGTCTACCAGCCGGAGCCTGGCAGTCGTCCGGAAGCTGGTCAATGTGCGTTCCTTGAGCCTGTCGAGATGGAGACTGCGCGCTTCGCGACGAAACAGCGATTCGTACAGCGCGGTTAACTCTCCATCAGCGAGATAGGCAGTCGCTTCATCTTCCAGATCGAAGCGTCCGGACAACGTACCGGTGGGGGCCATGGTGAAGCCACGCATGCGCACGCTGCCGGAACGCGCCCTTGCCCGCTGAATGCGGTGCCACAACTGATGTTCGGGAAGCTCAATGAACGGTGGGTTGAGATCGGTGAGGTTCATGAAATGAGGTCAATGAGCCTCAGCCGTAGCCAGCGCCAGGATGCGCTCGCTGGACACGCCTTGTTCGAGCGCCGCGCGTGGTGTCTGTCCGTCGAGGGCCATCGAAGGCGTCTCTAGAAAGGACAGCAACTGCCAACCGTCGCTGGTGCCCAGGCTTTTCACCAAGGGCTGCAGCAAGGGCCAGACGGTGGGCTCGAACTGCCAGCGCGGCAGCTTGAACCCACGACGCAGATTCGCCACGCCAATGCAACGTCCCGCCTTGATCCAGGCGTTGATCGTGACGCGGCTGGTGCCGGCCAGCTCCGCTGCTTCGTCCGTGGTGATCATGTCAGCGGCTTCCATGCGATCACGGCGGTACTGCGCGCCCGAACGCAGCAATGCGGCCGATTGGGCTGCAGTAGCGTAAGGGTCGGAAGGCGCGTCGCGTCGATCGCGGGCATTACCCGGGGCATACGGTGAGGTGATGGAGAGAGTGTTCATGCGTGTTCAACCGTGGTGCGCTCAAGGCGCGTTACGCAGATTCGGCTTCGCTGCCGAAAAGAATCCCCGTCCGACATTGGGGCCCAGGGGAGCGACAGTGCCGGCGTGCCCCTGGGCATGAGCTCCCTGGACCAGCCTGGCCCGTTTGAAATCGAGTGCGAGCAGCCGGATCTGGCAACGCCAGACCGCCACGCGTTCAAAGAAGGAAAAGGTCAGACCTTGGCACAGGATCTTGCGGCGTTCCCGGTCGGTCAGTGTTCCATGTACTGCCAAGAATGCCTTCTTCATGGCTTCGGCGATCCTGCTCGGTTCGAATGGAATCACTGCGCCGTTGCGGCGAATGATCTGGTAGTGGGCAAAAACTGTGCTCGACGCTGGCTCGTCGGTCTTCCAAACAATCATCATGGATCTCCTGGCAGCGACGGAGCCGGCCGAGATGCCGATGGCGCTGTCTTGCAAACAGTTTACCTTACTTTAGTTAAGTCCGGCAATCTCGTTAAGTTCGATATGAAGTGAACCGAACGCGGATGGATTTCAGTCAGAAGCCGCCCGGACCCTTAAGTACCTTATTCCAATTTTGTTGAATTTGTGCATGCTTCAGATCCAAACAGCTTAAGTATCATTTTTAACCGTATCTCGGCATACCCCCATGAAGGCGTGGAATTTGTCCATGTTTTAGCCGCTAAATCGGAAGGCCCGCCCTACTCCGGCGAGCCTTCGCTTCTGTTGTTGAAGGAGATCGAGCGCGGCACGTAGCCGCCCGCGACGTTGATGGATGGAGCTGCTGCCGGCCTGGCCGCCGGCGCGGCCGCTGGGGCCGCTGCCGTGGCCTGCTGGGCGGCTTGCACCGCCGGCGCTGGCCCGGTCGGCATCGAGGGCGTGGCCCCCGCCTTCGTCACGTCCAGCGTGACGAACCGAGCTTCGAGCCAATCCGCCCACTTGGCGGCCTTGCGCATCAGGTCGGCGCGATACACCGCGTTGTACTGCGGCGTGCGTGAGTGGTAATTCGCGGCCTTCGTCCAGAGATCGCCCTTGTCGTTGCGAATGTGCATCCGCAAGCGCCAGGCGGCGAGGTCGAACGAGTAGCAGCCAGCGGCCGCTACATCGTCCGCCGTGATGCCGTAGCGGGCCAGGTCGCGCAGGTAAGCCGTGTTGAACTGCATCGGCCCCACGTCATGAGTGCCGTTCGAGTTGCGCACCCACTGGCCCGGCTTGCCGCCTTCCTTCTCCGCGACGGCCAACACGATGTTGGCCGGCACTTCGTACTTCACGGCCGCCGAAACGGCGCACACGACGCGCTCCTGGAGCTGCGGCGGAAGGTCGGCAGCAAAGGGCATGTCAGTAACCCCCCCAGGAAGCGCGGCGGCGCTCTTCGTCCTCGCGCCGGATGCGTTCGTTGTACTCGGCCAGCGCCCGGTCATAGTCGGCCGCTTCGACCCAATACCCGCCCCTTTCTGGCGTGCCGACATAGCGCGGCTTGGTGCTGCTGAAATCGGTGTAAGCGTGGTTGGTGTAGGCCGCGCAGTAGTCGGGCATCTGGTTGCTGATGTACGTCGTCCCGTCCTCGTAGCCCTGCCAGAACACCAGCGTTTGATTCAGGGCCTGCGCATCGCAACGGCCAGCGCCGCGCGACATGGCCGACACCAGCGCGGACATTTCCGGCGTCTGGTTCGACACCGGGCACAGATCGAGGAAGTTCTTGCGCTTCTTGATCGTGTCGGACATTTTCCGCGCCGTGATGCTGAAATACTTGCGAAGCGACGGCGCGCATTCGCTCGGGCGGGTGCCGCTTGCGAGGCACAGGATCGCCTCGCAAGCCAGGCGGGTGTCGCCGGTCAGCACGTCTTGCGCGCTGGCCGTGCCGACCGAGCAGAGGGCCGCCACAGCGGCCACGATGGAAAGCAACTTCTTCTTCATGATGAACACTCCTTTGGGTTACGCAGATTTGTCGTTGCGGCCGCCGTCACGGAACGCGGCTACTTCGGACTCGGGATCGGCAGAGCTGTCAGCTCCGGCCAGGCTGTTGTCGCCGAAGGTCGGCGAGGGTTGTTGATCGGGCACGTCGATGCTCGTGTCGGCCGAGCTGCCGCCCTGCGCCTTGATCGCGGCCGCGATCTTTCCGCCGGTGGTGTCGGCGATGCGTTCCATCGCCGAGTCGCGCATGCTGGCGGCCTTCGCGGCCGCCACCGCACCTACACCCTTCGCCAAGTTCGCGCCGGCGTCGGCCGTGACGCGGCCGGCCTTGCCAAGCGCGGAAGCGGCCGAGGCCAGCATGCCGGGGCCGGTACTACCAGGTGCGTCCTGCTGGCCGCCCTGCCCCGCTCCCTGGCCCTGGCCGCCACCCTGGCCGGCCTTCGCGCCGCCGGCGTCACCGCCGCCGCTGGCCTTCTGGCCGCCGCCTTCGCCACCCTTCGAGCTGGAGCCGGCCTTATCGCCGCCGGCCTTGTCGCCGCCTTTGTCGCCGCCCTTCGACTCGCCGCCGCTGCTGCCGCCGCCGCCAGAGTCGCCACCGCCGCCACCGAAGCCGGCGGCTTGGCCCAGGGGCGTGCTGGTGCCGGCTTCACCGCCACCACCACCGCCAGAGTCGCCGCCACCACCACCGCCCAGCATGGACATGACATCCGACCCGGACGAGACGTTTTCATTGGCCTTCGAGAACGCGGCCATGACCGCAGAAGCACCGCCGGCGGCCGAGGCCGCGCCGGCCGCCAGAGCAGCGCCGCCGGTTGCCGCTGCTGCGGCCGCCATGCCAGCGGCACCGAGGGCCGCGCCTGCGCCGAAGTTGCCGATGCCGGCACCGCCCACGCTCGCGCCGGTGATGACGCCGGCGATGAGCGCCGGAATCTTGTTGACGAGTGCCAGCAGGATCACGCAGACGATGAGCATCACGCCCATTTCCTTGAGGTTGATCCCCTCGCTCATGCGCGCGTAGTAGTCATCCAGAAAGGTCTTGCCGATGCCGACCAGCAGCACCATTGCCATGAGCTGCGCGGCCACACCCAGCACGGTCTTGTAGTAGTTGATCGCCATGTCGGAAGTCCACCGCGACCCACCGAAGCCGAGGAAGAACACGCCGCCATAGGCGAGCACCCAACCAGACGCCAGGAGAAGAAGCATGTTCACGCCGATGAGCGCGAGCACGATCAAGATGGCAACGGCCATGAGGATGCCGGCCATGCTGTCCACCGGCGACCACACCGAGGACTGATCCATCACCTTGTAGAAGATGGCAAAGCCAATATCGACAATGCCGGAAGGCGACAAGGCTTGACCCAAGCCCGTCGCGTTGCCGGCAATTTGGCGTAGCGACGCATAGATGGTCGAGGCGAAGTTAGGGCCGTTCGTCAGCAACCACCAGAAGAAGCCGGTGAAGATGGTGAAGCGGACAAGCTCCGCGAAGAACTCCCCAATGTCGGCCTTGCGCAAGGCCATCATGCCGAACGTCCAGACCATCGAGATCGTCACCAGCAGCCAGAACAACCAGGATGCGGCGTTGGTGATGACACCGGCCCAGCCGCTGGCGGCGGCGTTGTAGCGGTTCAGAACGTCATCGAAGAGGCCCGAGCTGTTCATTTGGGCGGAAGCGTCCGTAGAAAAGAACGCCAGCCAAACGAGCAGCGGCAGGGCGAGTTTCAAGCTGGCTGGCATTCTCATTCGTCAGTACCTCACCAGGACTTAGGTTCGCTAGGTTTGAACGAGCCGGCCCGCAGGCACTGCGATGAAAACGCCTCTTGCACGCTCTTATCGAGCTTGGCGATGTTCTCGGGTTTGCAGTTCTCGGCATTCACTTCGGGCAGCGTCACCGGCTCGGGCTTTTTCTCGCAGCCGGCCAGCAGGGCCGCCACAAGGGCGGCCGCTGCCAGGATCGAGGGTTTGGATAGGCGCATGTAT
Organism: Ramlibacter sp. 2FC; assembly: GCF_005503345.1. Classification (NCBI taxonomy): domain Bacteria; kingdom Pseudomonadati; phylum Pseudomonadota; class Betaproteobacteria; order Burkholderiales; family Comamonadaceae; genus Ramlibacter; species Ramlibacter sp. 2FC. Next base: position 18,937 of record NZ_SCMM01000019.1, on the reverse strand, counting down.
CCCCCTTACCAATTACGGGCCGGACTGGCCCTGTACTCGCCCTTGCGCAGCGCCTCGCCGGCGGCTTGCTGCTGCGCTTCACGGTCGGCTTCGACCTGCATCCGCGTGGCGATGGCGTTCTGCTGCGCGACCATGAGGCCCCGGATTTGCAGAAGCTGGTTTGCCTGCTGGGCCGCGAGCTGGTTGGCGAAGCCGATGGCCTGCATTTGCCCGTTCGCGCCCTGCGCGGCCGACTGGAGCCGTTCGAGCTGGCGCGCGTCGGACTTCAAGGCGTCCTGCTGGCGATCCAGGCCCTTGAACAAGGCATCGTTGGCCTTCTTCTGGCTCTCGCTCGCCAGGCGGCGGTTCTCGGCCATTGCGGCCTGTTCGGCGGGCGTGCAGCCGCCGGTGCCGTTGAAGCACGGCGAGCTGCGGTAGTAGGCCACGTCCTGGAACTTGCCCAGGTACGAGTCGATGCTGCCGAGCTGGGTCTTGTAGTAGTTCAGCGTATCGACCGCATTCATCAGCCCGTTGATCGTGGACTGCGCCTGATCCCAGATATAGGCCGCCGGCGCGACCGTGTTCTGGATCATGTTTTCGTACTGCTGGAGCTGGGTTTGGTACTGCTCAATTTGCTTGAGCGTCTGCGCCACCGACTCGATGGCCGTCATGACGTTCTGCACCAGGTTCCCGCCGTCGATGACGGGAATGCCGGCCTGCGCGGGCGACATGGTGGTGATCGACCCGGCCATCAGAGTGACGGCGAGAGCGACTTTAGCGGCTAAAAACTTCTGCTTCATTTGCTTTCTCCTGGCGTTAGTAGTCAAACGATTGGTACGGCTTCGAGAACGTCATGTCCTTGGTCACGATGACGTTGAACCGATAGCCGGGGCGGATTTCCAAGGTCGGGGCAATGTTCAGATTCTTGGAAACGAGTTGGGCGATGGTGTTGCCCAGCACTTGCCCAAGTGCTTCGCTCAAAGCATCGCTGGCGCGCTGCTGATTGCCGGTGGAACCGCTGTTGTCCTGGCTCATGCTCACGGCGGCGATGACGCCCGACATGAGGAAGGCCGAGCCGAACACGCGCAGGTAGTGGTTATTCACCTGGTCATTGAAGCCCGCGTACCCGGCGCTATCCGCGCCCGGCATCGTGCCAATGTCCATCGCCTTGCCATCGGGGAACACGATGCGCTGCCAAGCCACAAGCACGCGCGACTGACCGTAGGCAACATCGCTCGAATACGACCCGACCAGGCGCGAGCCTTGCGGAATCAGCAGATGCTTGCCGGTCGGCGTGTCGTACACGTTCTGCGCGACCTGGGCCATGATCTGGCCCGGCAAGTCGGAGTTGATGCCCGAAATGAGCGTGGCCGGCACCACGAAGCCGGCGCGCAGCTCGAAGGGCGAGCGCGGCGCTTCGGGCTGGGAGTCCAGCCGCCAACGGTCGCCCTGGCCGCTTCCCGCGAACTGCGCGTAGTTCTTGCCCTGGCCGCCACCGGCGGTTTGCAAGAGCTGCGGCGCACCACCACCCACGCCGCCGCCGGCCTGCTGGCCGCCGACGCCCGAGGCGCGAAGCTGCGCGAGCCGGGCCTGATAGGCGGCGGTCGGATCGCCCGATGCTTGCGCACCGATTTGCTGCCGCACAGCCGCCAGGCGGGACAGCATTTCGTCGCGCGTCTGCGGCGTGCCCGGCTGCGCGCCCGATGACCCGCTGCTGCGCGGCGCATCGACACGAACGCCCGTCTTGGCCTTGACCGCTTCCTGGAACATTTGCAGCTTCGCCATGCGGATGCGGTCGGCTTCATCGTCATGCACCGGCTGGCCCAGGTTGCCGCTGGGCGGTGGCGGCGGCGCGTCCAGGTCGGGGCGCGCGACAAGCACCGGCGCAGCCTCTGGCCCGGTCGCCAGCTCCGGCGGCTTGAGCGGCGAGGCCGCTTCTACCGTGCCGCCATCCCTGTCGCCGACGATCTCCTTGGCGAACATCGACGTGTTACCCGCCTTCTCGGCCGCGCCTTGCGCCGGTGCGTTCTGCTTCGCAGCGCGATCCGCCGCGACCAGCATCATCACCAGCAGGAAGGCACCCAGCGCGGCCGCAAGGATGTACATCGGCATGTTGTTGACACGCCGCACGCCGGACTTCTTCGATACCGCGCCCGGCGAGGCGTCCGGTGCCATTTGATCGGCTTGGTCACTCATAGGTCACTCCTTGCGCACCCAATACCCAGCCGGCGCAAAGCTGCCGTCTTGCACCAGGTACGGGCGGGTGATGGATTGATGGCCGACCAACAGAGTCAGGCGGTACAGGTTCGAGTCGCCGGCCTGGTCGAGCACGTACCGCAGCGGCAGGGCCGCCGGCGATGCCGGCTCACTGGCCGCCGTGGCCTGCGCCTTCGCGCTGGCCGGGTTGAACTCCAGTAGGGCATAGCCGCGCTCGCGCAACGTCAGCACCAGGGCCTGGCCGAAGGCATCAGGCGTGGCCTGTTGCAGCTCCAGGCGCGTCTTGGCCGGCGGGTACAGCACAGCGAGCTGCTGCACCGCTTCGCGGGCGAGCTGCTGCTGATCGACCGTTGCGGTCGGCGGGACGAAGTTGCCGTATTGGCCGGTGGTCGCGCAGCCGCCCAGGGCGAGGACGAACAGCGCAGCAAAGATGATCTTGCGCATGGTCACTTCCTCCGGGAGATAGTCACGCGGTCTTGGCTTCCACCAACACCGGCAATCAGGATCGCGCGGTCAAACACCGTGTCCACGATGTAGCGATTGCCCTGCACGCGATAGTTCACCATCACGGTTTCCTCGTCGCGGAAGATGCCGCCCTCGCGGCGCACGACCAGGAGCGTCGGCGCTTCGGTTTGCTCCATCGTTCCGGGCATTTCGATGATGGTCTTGCGGCCATCGTTGAACACACGCACCGGCTTCCAGCTCGCCGAGCCGGACAGGTCATAGTCGAACTTGAGATCGCCCAGGTACTCGCCGGTCTGCGGGATGGTGCGGTCGGTGCGTTCTTGCGTTTCGCGGCGCTGGATCGCGTCCCACTTCGCAAGCGCGTCCTCGGGGTAGGTGAACGAGACTTGCGGCATGTACTCGGTGCGATGCGAGCGCAGGCGCAGGTGATAGGCGCGGCGGTTCGTCGTCACGATGAGGCTGGTTTCCAGGCCAACATCCATCGGCTTGATGATGAGGTGCTGCACTTCGTTGGGGCCGCTGCCGGTGATGGCCGGCTCGACCGTCCACCGGGCCGTGTCGCCCAGGTTGATCGAGTTGACTTGCTCGCCTGGCTGCAAGGCCACGTCGCACACCTGGAGCACCGCGCACACGATGCTGGGCTGCTGCGCGCCGAACAGGAACTTGATCGCGCCATTGGAGCCGGCGACGGGCTTCATGCCGGTGGCAGCGCCCGCGTTCCATCGCTTCGCAATGTCGATGGCCGCGCGCTCTTGAGGCGTCAGCGTCGGGTTCTTGCCGGTGAAATACTTGTCGGCCAGGTCATCGGCGGCCAGGGCCAGGGTGGGCGACAGCAGCGCAGCGCCCAAGGCGACAACGGAAAAGATTTTCTTCATGGTGAATGTCCTTGGGTTCATTGAACGCGCGACCAGGAGTAGTCCCGCACGTACACGCTTAGGGGGTTGTTCCGAAGTTGCTCATCCGTGGTTTGCGGCGTGACTTCCGCGACGTACACAGTGACCAGCGCACGCCAGATCGCGGGCTTGCCCTTCGGTGTGCCTTGACGGTCGCGGGCGGTTTCTTCCCACTCGACTTGCCAGGTGTCCGGCGTCTGCGGGATGGCCGTCTTGATCTCGACGTTCACCATTTCCTTTTCAGCGCGACGGAACGGGCTGGCATCCGGGGTGCCGTTCAACCACTCATTCATCTTTGGCGTTGCCGGATCGTTGGGCGACAACTTGGCGTACACGCGGAACACAGAGCGGCGCTGCAAGGCCACGTCCGGCGTGACCGTGCGGGCGTCGGTGATGAACTCGGCGACCGTCGCATGGATGACGCGGGCATCGGCCTTCGAGGCCGCTTGCACCGGGCCGGCGGCCACTGTCTGGCCGAGCTTGTCCACTTCCACCACGTAGGGGATGAACTTCGACTGGCTGCCGATGTGGATCACGCCGCCGACGCCGGCGAGCGCGATCAACAGCGACAAGATGCCGATCACTTGCCAGGTCTGGCGAGACGACACGACGCCGCCCACGTGATCGTTCCAGGTGCGACGAGCGGCCAGATAGGGGTTCTCGGCCTCGCCCTGGCGTCGGCCGCCTTCCAGCGGTTCATCGGTCTGCCGAGGGTCGCGCTTGTCGCGTCCTGCGGCCGTGGCGGGCTTCTTGAAGATCAAGCCCTTGAGGGTGTCGGCAAAGCTCATGCGGCCTCCAGGTAGTCATTGAGATTCAGATTGCGGCCGGCCAGCCAGTGATCGACCCACTCATGGCCGAACTTCGCTTGCAGGCTCTTGATGGCGGCGACCGATTCCTTGTCGGACGCGCCGACGAAGGCCAGGGCCAGCGGCCCCAGGGCGAGGTCATAGAGGCGGCGGCCGTTCTCGGAGACGTAGTAGTACTGCCGCTTCGGAACCGCCGTGGCGAGGATTTCGATTTGCCGCTTGTTGAGGCCCATGCGGCGATAGAGCGCCGCCGTGTCCTCGTCGCGGGCATAGACGTTCGGCAGGAAAATCTTGGTCGCGGTCGATTCCACGATCACATCCAAGATGCCCGAGTTGGCCGCGTCGGAAAGGCTTTGCGTAGCCATGAGCACCAGGCAGTTCGCCTTGCGCAAGACCTTGAGCCATTCCCGAATCTTGGCGCGGAACGCCGGGTGGCCCAGCATCAACCAGGCTTCGTCCAGGATGATGACGGCCGGCTGGCCTTTAAGGCCGCGCTCGATGCGGCGGAACAGGTACAGCAGCACCGGCAGCGCGAACTTCTCGCCGAGGTTCATCAGCTCTTCGATCTCGAACACCGTGAAGTCGGAGAGCGACAGGCCATCCTCTTCGGCATCGAGCAGGTGGCCCATCGAGCCGTCCACCGTGTATTGCTTGATGGCCTCGCGGATCGCTTCGTCCTGGATCGTCACCGAGAACTCGGAGAGCGTGCGCGCGCCGCTGGCGTGCATGCTCATGATCGCGTGGCCGATCTCGTTGCGCTGCCCTGGCGTGGTGTCCACGCCGTTGAGCGCAAGGATCGTGTCGATCCACTCCATCGCCCAAGCCCGATCCGCCTTCGTTTCGAGGAACTGGAGCGGGCAGAAGGCCAGGCGGTCATCGTCGGCGGCCACCGTGAAGTGCAGGCCAGTCTTGCCCTTCGAGCCGGCATTGATTGCGGCCGCGAGCGGGTACATCGACATGCCCTTGTCGAAGGCGTAGATCGACATGCCGGCATAGCGCCGGAGCTGCGCGGCGATGATGCCCAGGTGCGTCGATTTGCCCGCGCCGGTCGGGCCGAACATGAAGGTGTGGCCCAGGTCGCGCACGTGCAGGTTCAGCCGGAAGGGCGTAGCGCCGACCGTGACGCAGTGCATGAGCGCCGGGGCCAGCGGCGGGTACATCGGGCACGGCGCGGTGGCGCTGCCCGTCCAGATGGAGCTTGTCGGCAGCAGGTCGGCCAGGTTCATCGTGTTGATGAGCGGCCGGCGCACGTTCTCGACGCCGTGGCCGGGCAAGCTGCCCAGGTAGGCGTCCATCGTGTTGATCGTCTCGATGCGCGCCGCGAAGGCCAGCCGGTTGATGGCCTTCTCGACCGACAGCGCGGCGGCCGCCAGGCGCTCCCGATCCTCATCCATCAACACGACCACGGACGTGAAGTAGCCGGCGGCCACCAGGCCGCTATTGACCTCGGCGATGGCCGCCTCGGCATCGGCCACCATCGTTGCCGCGTCCTGGTTGACGCTGCCGGTGTTGGTGTTGAAAACCTGGTCGAAGAAGCCGCGAATCTTCTGCTTCCACTTCTTGCGGAACTTGTCCAGGTGCTTCAAGGACTCGTGCTGATCCATGAAGATGAAGCGGCTCGACCAGCGGTATTCACTCGGCAGCTCGGCCAGGGCCGACAGCAGGCCAGGCGTTGACTCCAAGGGGAAGCCTTCGAGGGACACCACCTGGATGAACTTGCGGCCGATCTTCGGAACGACGCCGCCCCACAGCTCTTGCCCGCCGATCACGGCGTCCAAGTACATCGGGTTGCTGGGGAGCTGCACCGGGTGATAGTTGCCGGTCACGCAGAACTGCAACCAGCTCAGGAAGTCGTCATGCGTGACTTCCCTGCCCTCTTCCGTGGCGATCTTGTGGCCCTTCAAGCGCGTGAGCTTGACGGCCGAGGACATGCGCGATTCCAGGCTGCGGATTTCGCGCTTGAACTGCTCGATGAGGCCCACGGTGCGGGCCGTGTGGTCGGGCGTCACCGCGTCATCGTCAAACATCAGCTCAACGAACTTGCGCTGGGCCAGCACTGGCGGAAACCAGGTCACGGCGAATACGAAGTGCCCTTCGTACATCGTGCCCAGGCCCTCGAAGAGCCGCCGGCGCTCTTCATCAATGGCGGCCGACACCGGATCGGTGAAGGTGGAGACGCCGCGCTCGGAGTAGTTGGGTGCCGGCCGGCGCACGGCATCGACATGAACCATCCAGCCGCTGCCCAGGCCCGCCAGGGCCTGGTTGATGCGGAAGGACACCATTTCCCGCTGCTCTTCGGTGCTGCTGGCGTTGTCATCCCCTTGGTACAGCCAGGCGGCCATAAAGGAGCCGTTCTTGCCCACGATCACGCCGTCATCGACCACGGCGGCATAGTTGAGCAAGTCGGCCAGGCCCGCGTCCTTCGACCGATGCTTCTTGAGCTTCAGCTCGGCATCGACCTGACGGATACGGGCAAAGAGGATGAGCAACAGAACCGCACCGAGTACAGCAATGCCAATTGCGATTGCTTCGATCATTTGTATTGCTTCCCTTGACTCGGCGTGTTTTCACGGAAGGGCGTGCTGCGAGCCGGGTAGTACGGCTTGTACCGGCGGTGCCGCAGGTACACGTGTCGCAGCTTCGGGTCGGACTTCGCCATGAGGCGCAGCACGAATAACGCGCCGAACCACAAGGCGATGCCGAACACCGTTGCCCTCACTTCTTGGGCGCTGAAAATCAGCGCCCCGGCCAGCAGGCCCGAGAACATCACCAGCTCGCGGTCGCCACCCATGAACAGGTTTTCTCGGTTGCCGGCCCTACGGATGGGGATCGCGCGCAGTGCCATGACTTACCCCGCGATGTGGCCGCGTTCGGCCCAGCGTGCGATGGCTTCACCAGGGAAGCCGGCCATGTCCAGCGCCGCGACCTTGGCCTGGTGCAGCACGCCATCGGTCAGGGCGGCGATTTCCGCGCCACGGCCGAAGAAGGTGCTCATCATGTTCTGCGCGCCGACCAGCAGGGCCATGACCAGGACGATGAAGATCAACGTGCGGAAGAAGCCGTTGAGTTCGCCGCCGAAGATCAAGATGCCGCCGGCGACAACGATGCCGATGATCGACAGCGCGAAGGCCACCGGGCCGGTGACGCTGTTGCGCAGGTTGGTCAACCAGCCTTCATACGGCAGGGAACCGCCGGTGCCTTCGGAGGCGAAAGCGTGCTGGGGGGCCAGCAGGAAGAACGCCAAGAGGGCGAACATGCCCAGGTAGAACACGGCGCGGCTGTCGAAGCGGAACGCGGGAAGGGTCGATTGCATGGGTCTAAGCTCCTTACAGGGTTACAGGGTTACAGGGTTTTGGTTGCGTACTGGCCGTTGGCGTAGCCGGAAACCTCAAGGATTTCCTGGATGCGCCGCGAGCCGTCAGGGGTGCGGGCGATATGAACGACCACGTGAACCGCCTCGCCTATCAGCGGTTCAATGGGTTTGGGTGAATCGGGGTGCATGCTGATGAGCATGGCGAGCCGATCAAGGCCCGCTTTGGCGTTGTTTGCGTGCAGGGTTGCGGCTCCTCCTTCGTGCCCGGTGTTCCAGGCCATCAACAGATCAAGTGCTTCGGGGCCGCGCACTTCGCCGACCAGGATGCGGTCGGGCCGCATGCGCAGCGTGGTCTTGAGCAGCGCCGTCATGGTCACGTCGATGCTGGTGTGGTACTGGACGTAGTTCTCGGCGGCGCACTGGATTTCGCCGGTGTCCTCGATGATGAAAACCCGTTCGGTCGGGTCTTGAAGCACCATCTCGTTGATGATCGCGTTCACCAGCGTGGTCTTGCCCGAGCCGGTGCCGCCGATCACCAGGATGTTCCGGTGGGCACGCACGGCGGCAATCAAGGAATCGCGCTGCTGCGCGGTCATGATTCCGCGCTCGACGTACTGCGCCAGGGTGAAGATGGCGACCGCCTTCTTGCGGATCGCAAAGGTCGGTGCGGGCACGACCGGGGGGAGCTGGCCGGCAAAGCGGCTACCGTCTAGCGGGAACTCGCCTTCCAGGATCGGCCGCTGCCGCGTGACTTCCTTGCCGTGGTAGCCGGCAATGGTTTCGATCATGGCTTGGGCCTGCGCGAAGCGAAGGGTGCCGATGCACTTCATCGGCTCGCCCAGCTTCTCCTGCCAGACTTTGCCGTCCGCGTTGAGCATGATTTCAACGGTCTTGGGATCGTTCAGAGCTGCCAACAGCTCCGGCCCCATGTCGCGTTCGAGCTTCTTCTTCGCCCGTTCCTTGATCGTGTTGTGTTCCAGCTTCTGTTCGGTCATTCCGTGTATCCCATGTATGTGATTTGCGTGCTGCCCTGACCGCACGCATTCTACACAGGTTCATACGATATACCGAAGTCTTTTGACGAGCAAGCAAACGGAATGACGGATTGAGTGTTTTCAATCGTGTCCCGAGCTGATCGCAATAGAAACAACGCGGCGCATGCTCCGTGCGCCTCGCACCGAACCTATGGCTTGCGTTGTGGGTGTTCCGGGGGTTGAGCCACCCCGGCGGGCTTTAGCGGCTAAAAAGTGCTGGCTTCTGCTGGCTCAGTTCCTTGCCGCGTCCCTTCCCTGCTTTCTTTCTTGGCGTCCTACCCCCGGAGCTTCTTGCGGGCGGCCTCGCCCCACTTCTTGACGATGAATGCCTGATGCGACGGTAGCACCGCCGCCACTCGCTCGAAACCGGCAGGAAGGCTCTGCGGAGCCTTGCCGCCGGCCAGGGCATCGAGCGTGTCCTTGTCCAAGTCGGTTGATTCAAGCAGAAGGGGCAACGGCGCATCAAGGGCCTTGGCAATGTCCTGCATGACCTTGAGGGACGGATTGGCCTTGCCCGTAGTGAGATCGGACAGGAAGGAGATCGAAACCCCCGACCTGTCCGATAGCTCCTTTTTCGTCATGTGGCGCTCATCAAGCAGCCGCAGCACGTTCGTGAAGAAGATGTAGTTATACAAAGGCGTCGCCTTGCGCATGGGCGGCTCGAAATTTTAGCCGCTAAAGTTCTTGACCTCGGAATTAGGTTTAGCTAAACTCTAGGCTTCATCACAGCCTGGAGAGCTACGCATGAGCCATAACCAATTCCAGTTTATCGGCAATCTTACCCGTGATACTGATGTTCGCCATAGCGAAAACAGCGCCCGCGCCGTATTCGACCTGGCCGTGAACCGCGTGTGGCGCGACCGCGCCGGCGAGAAGAAAGAGCAAACCGACTTCTTCCGCATCAAGTCGTTTGCCGGCCTGGCAGAGAACGCGGGCAAGTACCTTGGCAAAGGCTCCAAGGTGTTCGTCCAGGGCCGCATCGAGCCGACGAAGTTCGAGAAGGACGGCCAGACCGAGTACGGCTTTGACTTCATCGCCGACGTGATCGAGTACCTGGATACCAAGGAACCAGGCGGCAAATGAGAAACGCGCCCGGCCACAGGCCGGGCGTTATGCTAGGAGGACGAAGATATGCCGGACAGTTTCGACGAGCAGGGCTACCGCCGCAAGCTCATCGACGGCGGGTTGAGTGAGGCCGACGCGACGGCGCTTGCCCGCCGCTACGCGGCCGAGCGCAACGCGCAGGCCGGCACCGCCGGCGGGGCTTTCCGCCCCGCCGGTTCCCTCTTCGAGCTGCCGGACGGGCCGGCAGCGCCGGAGCCACCGCCACCGCCGCCCAGCGCGGCCGTGGCGCGCTCCGAGCGGATGGCGGCCGAGTCGGCCGAGCTGGCGCGGACTATGGGCCTTCCGCCCGAGCCGCGAACCGTGGTCAACACCTTGGCCGAGAAAGTCAGCGGCGTGACCGCCGAACGGAGAACGCAACAGATGGCGACCAAGAAAACGACCGAGAAGCCGGCCAGTGCCACCGGCGAGCTGGCCGAGCAGGTCAGCCAGGCCAAGCAGGCCGCCTTGCTCAAGCACACGAAGCAGCAGATCAAGGACATGCAGCTTTCCTTGTTCGACCTCGCGCCGTGGCCCGACCACATGCGGGCCATGCCCAACGACTTCGGCCGGTCGGCGATCTTCACGACCAGGAACAAGAAGGTGCCCCGCGCCGCCTTGCAGCGCGAGGCGATCTACCACATCAGCAAGGACGTGGAGATCACCTTTACCGGCATCGAGCTACGCGCCGACAGCGACGAGCTGGTGTTTGCCCAGGTGCTCGAATACGCGAAGCGCACGCCGCTGGGCGAGCCGGTCACGTTCACGTTCTACGAGATTTGCCAGGACTTGGGCTGGTCGATCAATGGCCGCTACTACAAGCAGGCCGAGGACTGCCTTTCGCGGCTGCAAGCGTCCGCGATGCAGTTCTCTTCCCAGCGGCTGGGCCGCCTGGAATCCGTGTCGCTGATCCGGCGCTTCCGCATCCTGGATCGCGGCAAGCGCACGTCGCGCTGCCAGGTCGAGATCGACACCGAAATGGTGGTGCTGTTCGCCGGCGACCACTACACGAAATTCGTGTGGGAGAAGTACCGCAAGCTGTCGCCCACCGCGCGGCGGATGTTCGACTACTTTGCCACGCACAAGGAGCCGTACCCGCTCAAGCTGGAGACGTTCCGGCTCATGTGCGGTTCGGATTCCACCCGCGTGAAGAAGTGGCGCGAGCAGGTCAGCGAGGCATGCGACGAGCTGCGCGAAAACGGCCTGGTGGACAGCGCCTGGATCAATGACGACCTGGTGCATTGCAAGCGATGACCGCCGCCCTGCCCCTGGAGAGCCGCCCGAGATCGAGGCGGCTTTTTTTCTCGAGCATCGCCGCTTCTGACGAGGGAGTTCCGGCCACCTGGTCGCGCGCACGTCGAGCTGCAGCATCGTCATTTCCGGCGAGGCTGGCCACGTCCAGGCCACGGTCGACCATCGCCACCTTTGACGATGAACCGAGGGCCCCATCGCCAGTTCCGACGATGACGGCCGACGCCGGCGCTGGATCTCGCATCGCCGCTTCTGACGATGAGATCCACCCTTTGACACTTGAGGGGCCGAGCTGCGGGGGATTCTCCCGGCCGGCGGCCGCGAGAACCGGCTATGTCGTGCTGCGCATCGAGCCAGGCGGCAGAGCCGCCCGTCTCGCCCCTGGCGGGCTTCCAGCGCCTTCCCGACGCTCACCGGGCCGGTGGCCCTCGCCGCTGGGCTTTGCGGCCCTGACGGGCCTTCCTGGCCCGTTTCCGGGGCCTTCCCTGCCCTGCCCCACCGGCGCGGCCGTTGTGGACAGTTTCGGGACAAGTCGGCCGAGGCCGGCCGGCGCAGCCCTGACGTTGACACTTGAGGGGCAGCGGGGCCGGCGCGATGTTGACACTTGGGGGGCAGCGGCCGATTTCGGCCTGGTCGAGCCGTCCAGGCGGCCGCCGAGGCGGCCTAAGTGCCTGATCGGCATGGAGTTATCCACCGAAGTTGTGGATAACCCTGTTAGGAACCCTGCCCCGGTATTGACACTTGAGGGGCGGCCCTACTGACACTTGAGGGGCGCGGTTCTTGACACTTGAGGGGCAGCGTATTGACACATGGGGGGCTTATCCATTGACACTTGAGGGGCGGCCTCTTCGCACTTTTCCTTGGCGTGACAACGGTTTACGCGCGTTTTTCGGTCATGCTAACCAGGTTTTTAACCGTCTTTATAACCTTTTTATATAACCAGGTAGTTTTAACCAGAGGCTGGCGAAAAAAACGGCAACACGGCCCAAGCTGCCGCGCAGCATGACCGGCCGCCGAAGGGGGGAAACCCCCCTTCTCGATCCCACCCGGCCGCAAGCGGCCTCCCATCCCCCCAGGGGCTACGCCCCTCGGCCGCCTTGCGGCCTCACCCCACAATGGAGCGCCTTCGGCGCTACGGCTTAGGAGAGCCAGGCGCAAGCGCCTGGCGGAAGGCAGTAAGTTCGAGAGCTTGCGAGGGGGCAAAGCCCCCTCACACTCCCCAACCAGGTCGCCGCGGTTCGACCGGCCGCGCGATCCTCAAGCATCGCAGCAGCTCCACCGCCGCAGGTTTTACGCCAAGGAAGGGGGTCGGCCAGCTCGGCCGGTGGCGCGGAAAGCGCCCCTCAAGTGTCAATGAAACGTGAGACGCGGGGCCAGGCCCGCGCCGATCACAAGCCGAGTTCGGAGTGAGAGCCGAGGCGCACCAGGCGCAGCGTGTCGGCGTCGGGCTTCTGGTAGATCAGCACCAGGTCGGGCTTGACGTGGCAATCCCGGTGATCCTTCCAGTCCCCGGTCAGCGCGTGGTCGCGGTGCCGAGGTTCCAGCGGCTGGTCGTCGGCGAGCGCGACCAGGACGGGCACCAGGTCGGCGTCGAGCGTGGCCCGGTGCTGCCCTTTCGCCTCGCGCTTGTAGTCGCGCTTGAACTGGCCGGTGCGCTCAATCTGCCGCATGCAGATCGGCCATCAGATCGTTGACGGTGGCGAAGCGCGGCAGCTTGCCCTTGCGGGCTTCCTTCATCGCCTCGATGGTGGTGGCGTTCGGAATCAGCGGCTCGAAGGGCAGCGCCTTGTCCTGGGCCACCTTCGTGAGCAGCAGCCGCACCGCGTCGGACACGGTAAGGCCCATCGCGGCCAGGACGGCCGCCGCTTCTTCCTTGATCGCGCCGTCGATGCGCGTTTGTACGAGCTGGTTTGCAGCCATGATTGGTTCTCCGGTTGGGTTCGTGAATTACATTGTAATGCACGCCAAGGGAAAGGGCAAGGTTTAGCGGCCAAAAAGTTTAGCTAAAGTGCTTGACGATTAGGACATTTTGCCCTAATATAGCACTTGAAGGCCGGGCATTTCGCCCAGGTCAACTACCGGAGAAAGTCCGATGAACACCCAAGAGCAACCCGTTACCGCTTCCCTGGTCGCCGAGGCCCAGCGCCTCGACTTCCTGCCCGCCTACTTCGGCCCGCGTCTGATGATGCGCGGCGAGGCCCTGGTGTATGCCTGGCTTCGCCGGCTCTGCGAACGCTACAGCGGCGCGTATTGGCACTACTACACCTTGTCGGACGGCGGTTTTTACATGGCCCCCGACCTGGCCGACCGCCTGGAGATCGAGGTGGACGGCAACGGCTTCCGAGGCGAGTTGTCGGCCGACGCCGCCGGCATTGTCGCAACCCTGTTCGCGCTGGGCCAGCTCGCGGCCGAGGCCGCCGACACGGACGCCGGCGATGCCCTGATCGACCGCTATCACTTCCTGCGCGGCTTCGCAGCCAGCCACGCCGAGGCGGCCGCGATCTACCGGGCTATTGACTGATGAGGGGCGGCCCCGGCTTCGGCCGGGGCTTCCAGGAGGCGACCATGACCAGGAACAACGCTCCCCAGGCACCGACGAACAGCTACGCGACGGACGGCAAGTGCCACAACGCCGAGCCGGGCACCTACGGCCACGAATGCGGCAAGCCGGCCGCATGGATCGGCACGAACCACAAGGGGTTCAGCTCGGGATTCTGCGACGACTGCAAGCGCCACGGCTACGAAGCCCGCGACGTGATCGCGTGGCGGCGTGCTGACACTTGAGGGGCCGGCCGATGGCGAAGAAACGCAAGACGCCGGCCCAGCCGGGCCAGGACTGGAACGCGCCGGCGGCCGAGCTGCTGGCCGAGCTGCCCACCGAACGCGACGAGCTGCTGGCCGCCGCCGTGGCGGCCGTGGTGGAGATCGACGCGGCGATCATGCGCGGCGACGGTGCGGCCGCCGAGGCGGCCAGCGACCGATACGAGGCCGTCATCTGGAAGATGAACGGCGGAACGCACGTGGGCAGCATGGCCGACCACGACGCGCCCGGCCAGGTCATCGAGCGCCATTGCGCGGCGGTGCCTGGCGACGTGCCCTTGTGGGGCCAGCGCGGCCAGTTCCTGGTCGCGGATGGCGACATGCGCGCCCTGGTGGAGTACGAGGCCGGCTACGGCGGGCCGCTGGGTGCCCACTTCCAGTTCCACGTCATCGACCTGGACAGGCCGTTTATCTCCGAAACGGGCTACCGCTCGCACTTCGACACGGCGCAGGGCTGCATGACGGTGGACGAGGTTGCGCGCGGCATCCTGGCTGCGCAGCGAGCCGAGAAGAAGCGCCCGGTGATGGTCGAGGCCAGCTACCGCGACCGCCTGGCCGATGCTCCCCTGCCCGCTTGGCTGGCCGGCCTGGAGCCGCCGGCGCGGCGCGAACCGGCGACCGTCCTGGTGCCGCCGGGGTTCGTCCTGGTCGATGTGGTGCTGCCCTCGCATCGGGCCTTCATCGCCAGGCGCTGGGCGGCCGAGGCCGCGACCAGGATCAAGGCGGCCAGGGCCGCCGGGTTGGACGCCAAGGGAAAAATCACCGGCGCAGGCCCGGAGCGAGATCCCGCATCGCCAGAAACGACGATGACCTGCAGCATCGTCAAAGCCGACGATGCCGAGCCGGTCGAGGGCGGGCCTGTATCGCCGGAAACGACGATGCCGGGAGCGAGCGCGGCAACCTGCAGCATCGCCAGGAATGGCGATGGAGGCCCGGCCGACCGGGTGGAGTTCAAGCCCGGCCAGCGGTGCGAGATCGTGAGCGTCCATCACCCGGTTTTCGACCGCTACATCGGCAAGCGCATCATCATCGTGAAGGTGCATCCCGACACCCGCCAGGTGTGGGCGCACGACGACAGGCCGGTAACGTACAAGACCAATCGCGCAGGCCGGCGCGTGGTCGATTCAGACCCGAGCTGCATCCAGTCGATCTACGGCTTCGACCAGTTGCGGCTTATCACTTGACCAGGAGAACGAACGAATGACGAACGACGCCAATATCCGGCTGGAGTGCTTGAAGCCGGCCGAACGCTGGGCACAACCGACCGGCGAGGAAGTCCGCGAGGTGCTGCGCCTGGCCGGGTTCAGCGGCAGCAAGGCCGCGAAGGCGCTGGGGCTGGGCGCGAAGGGCGACCGCACGATCCGCCGCTGGATCGGCGAGGACACCCCGATTCCCTATGCGGCATGGGCGATCCTGTGCGACCTGGCCGGGCTGGGCGTGATCTGGAAAGAGGATTGACGCCAAGGGAAAGGTTTTAGCGGCTAAAGTTTAGCCTTCGGATTCCGGTAAAGCGAAAAAAGTTTAGCTAAAGTGCTTGACAGGCTAGGGCATTTTGCCCTAATATAGCACTTGAAGGCCGGGCACATCGCCCAGGTCAACTACCGGAGAAAGTCCGATGAGCGACAACAAGATCATGCCCTGGATTGACGAGCTGGAGGGCGCGGCAGCGACCGACTTCCCGGCCCGCCGTGACGAGATCGCGGCCATGATGGCCGAGGCGGCCGAGCTGGTGCGCAAAGCCGAGGAACTGCGCGGCAAGGCGTACTTCGCCGGATGCTCCCTGGAGGGGCAGGCCAAGGGCCATTGGTCGATGGAAGCCGTCGAGCAGGCCAAGCGCCGGGCCGGCTGGTAAGAGCACATGGCCCGGTCGGCAACGGCCGGGCCTATCGAGGACGCCAAGAAGGGAGTATTGCGTGAGCCGAGGCAAGATCAAGGGCGGCCCCAGGTGGAGGAACGCCCCGGAGTGATCCGGGGCGCTTGGCCTGGTGCTGGCACACCGTAACCATGCTTCCGAGTGGGAGCACCCAGCATTCAACACGTAAGCGCGTGGAGGGTCAAGCTATGTCCAACATCATCAAGTTCCCCAAGGAGATCGAGCAGCCCGCCGCGCCCGCGCCGGTGGAGCCTGCCGCCGCGCCTGCTGCCCCCAACAAGGCCCCCGGTGCTGGCCTGCTGGCCGGCCTGGTCAAGTTCGTATGGGTGGCGACCGTGTTGGTCTGGCCGATCCTCAAGTGGGTGCTGTCGATTGCCACCTTCTTTCAGTTCGTGCGGATGCTCTACCACTGGAACACGCCTGGCGTGTATGCCGGCTGGTCGTTCCTGGTGTACTTCGCGGTGCTGACCGCGATCACCTACTTCGTTTCGATCTACAAGCCGAAGGGGCTTTGACATGAAAAAACAGACCCTGCCCTACCCGCCGGGATTCGTGGAGCCAACCACGGGCCGCGTGGCCGTCCTGGTGCGCGAGTACGCGGCCAGCGATTTGAACGGCGATGCGCCGGCCTATTGGTACAGCGCGCAATCCGAGGAATGGGGCCTTGACCCCTGGCGGCTCGTTGAAGGCGTCGATCCGCATGTGCATGGCGGTTCGTTCGACGTGTGCTTTGCGAGCGGCGGCACGCGCACCGTGGGGCCGTTGATGACGTTCTTCGTGAGCGCCGACCACGCGCAGCAGCTCGCAGTTTCGCGCGCCGCGTCGCAGATGGGGCGCTACGGAATGCGGGTGGTCGAGGTTCAGCAAGGCCCCGACGACCTCAAGCGCCTAGCCGCGCTGTATTCGGATGACGCCAAGAAGGGGTGATTTTTAGCCGCTAAAAGGCTTGACGCGCCCGGCGAGTTTAGCTAAACTTCTGCACATGGTCGGCGGCTGGCACCGCCTTTTGTTCAACAACCGGGTGTGGAGTTTATATGGGTGTTCTCCATGAAGAAACGGCTAACCGAAGCCCAATTCCAGGCGGCGATCAAGGGCCTGGAGATCGGGCAACAGACCATCGACATAGCGCGCGGCGTGCTGGTCGATGGAAGGCCCCAGGCCGAGTTTGTGGCCTCGCTGGGGCTGACCAAGGGGGCGGTATCGCAAGCGGTCAGTCGCGTGTGGGCAGCGGCGGGGGAAGTGCTCCCGCAGGGCTTCGCGCGGGTGACGGCGGTACTGCCGGAGCATCAAGCGTTCATCGTCAAGCGTTGGGAAGCCGACGCCAAGGGAAAGAGGAAACAGGAACCCAACTCATGAAAACACTGGTCACGGCAATTCAGAAAGGCGGACAGGGCAAGACCTTCGCAACCTGCCACCTGGCGTTCGACTTCCAGGAGCGCGGCCTTCGGGTTGCAGTGATCGACCTGGACACCCAGGGCAATGCAAGCTGGACGCTGGCCGGCCACGACTCGGGCTATCCCGCCAGTCGCATGTTCACCGCCGGCGGCGACGAGCTGCGCGCCTGGTTCGCTGGCCGGGAGGATGACGGCCTGGCGCTGATCGCGGCCGATGCCAGCCTGGCCAACCTGGACAAGATGGACTTGGCCCAGGCCGCCGGCGCGCTGCGGGCCAGCATCGCGGCGCTAGGCGAGTTCTTCGACGTGTGCCTGATCGACACCGCCCCTTCCCTTGGCGTTGCCATGACGGCGGCCGTGCTGGCCGCCGACTACATGCTTTCGCCGGTCGAAATGGAGGCGTACAGCTTGCAAGGCATGAAGAAGATGGTTGCCGTCATCGGCAACCTGCGCAAGCAAAACCCGAAGCTGCGCTTTCTCGGCATGGTGCCGAACAAGGTGGACGCGCGGAAGCCGCGCCACGTCAGCAACCTGGCGACCTTGCAGCAGGCATATCCGCAACTGATCTTGCCGTTCAGTGTCGGCGCGCGAGACAGTATCGCGGAGGCGCTGGGCGAGCAGATGCCAGTGTGGAAGATCAAGAAAACCGCTGCGCGCAAGGCCACCCAGGAAGTGCGCGCCCTGGCGGATTACGTGTTCACGAAGATGGAGATCGCGCAATGACCAGCGCCGTAAAGACCAACGCCAAGAAGAAGGCCCCGCAAGCGGCCGCAGAGAAGCCCAAGGGCGGCGGGCTGGGCCTGGATGGCCTCGGCGACCTGTCGAGCTTGCTGGACGAGCCACAGGCCGCGAATGCGGCCCCTGGCGGCCCGCAGGAGCTGCCGCTTGACCTCATCGACGAAGACCCGCACCAGCCGCGCACGGCGGACAACCCCGGCTTCTCGCCGGAGTCCATCGCCGAGATCGGCGAGACGATCAAGCTGCGCGGCGTGAAGTCGCCCATCAGCGTGCGCGAGAACCCGGACGCGCCGGGCCGCTACCTCATCAACCACGGTGCGCGGCGCTACCGTGGCTCGAAATGGGCCGACAAGACCACCATCCCGGCTTTCATCGACAACGACTACAACGAGGCCGACCAGGTAATCGAGAACCTGCAACGCAACGAACTGACGGCCCGCGAGATCGCGGACTTCATCGGCCGCGAGCTGGCGAAGGGCAAGAAGAAGTCGGAGATCGCCAAGGAGATCGGCAAGTCGCCGGCGTTCGTCACACAGCACGTCACGCTGCTGGACTTGCCCGAACCGATTGCCGAGGCGTTCAACACTGGCCGCGCCAAGGATGTGACCGTCATCAACGAGTTGGTGACGGCGTTCAAGAAGAACCCCGAGGAAGTGGGTGCGTGGCTGGCCGACGACAGCCAGGAGCTGACGCGCGGATCGGTCAAGCTGCTGCGCGAGTACCTGGAGGACAAGCGCCACCAGGAAGGCGACCGCGACCCCAACACCGTCGATGCGTTCAGCGGCAAGACGGATGGCGAGGCCGAGGGCGACGGGCAAGGCCCGGAGGATGACGCCAAGAAGAAGGAGCCGAAGGAACCCGACCCGGACAAGCTCAAGAAAGCGATCATCCAGGTCACGCACGACGACCGCCCGGCCCGCCTGATCCTCAACCGCCGGCCGCCGGCCGAGGGCTGGGCCTGGCTCAAGTACGAGGATGACGGCCAGGAGTTCGAGGCCGACCTTGGCAAAGTGCAGCTTGTCGCGCTGCTGGAGGGCTAGACCCCCCCTGCAC